>JALVZN010000123.1 GCA_027037615.1 Caldifarciminota bacterium
GGTTGACCTTGCAGCCGAAATTTTTGACGAAAAAGCTTTTCATACGGAACGATTTTCACTGAAGTTTGACCTGAGGTAATCCAGCAAATTCTGAAAGTCCTCAGGAATGGGCGCCTCAAACTCGACAGGTTGGCCGGTTGCGGGATGTTTGAATGACAGCCTCTTTGCATGAAGTGCCTGTCTGTCTATCAGCTTCAACATCTCTCTGACATGGTCAGCGCAGTTCGGTGGCACGACATTGAAAATTTTGCGCGTCTCCCTGCCGGAATATGTCGGATCGCCGACCACAGGGTATCCGAAATACTCGAAATGAACCCTTATCTGGTGCGTGCGGCCGGTTTTTAGGCTGACCTCGACGAGTGATGCCACCCTGCCAAACTTTTCGAGGATTCGGTATTCGGTTATGGCCGGCTTGGAGTGGAACGGCGTCACAGCCATCTTTTTTCGATCGATTGCGTTCCTGCCGATCGGCGCCTCTATCGTCGAGCTATCAAGTGGAGGCACGCCCCACAAGATCGCCCAGTAGATGCGTTTTGCCTCTTTGATCTCGATCTGGCGAGCGAGGCTTCGCACCGCCCGCTCCGACTTTGCGACCACCATGACGCCGCTGGTGTCCTTGTCCAGCCTGTGCACCACGCCGGGCCGACTGCGATCGCCCATGTCAGGCAGGTTCTTGATGCGCCAGAGGATGGCGTTTATCAATGTGCCGGTCAGGTTGCCTCGCGCAGGGTGCGTTACCATGCCCGGCGGCTTGTTCACGACGATTATGTCTTCATCCTCGTAAATTATATCGAGCTCAATCTTTTCCGGGATGACCTCAAAACTCTCCTGAAATTCGATCTCAGCGTAAATGTGATCGCCAGCTTTGACGCGATAACCCGGTCGAGACGGCTTCCCGTTCACAAGGACGACGCCCTTCTTGATCAGTTTCCCGACCTGACTCCTCGTTATGCCGATGCCGCTTTTGACAAGATAGATGTCCAAACGAGTTCCTTCCATTTTCTTGGAAACTACCCGCTCGAATATCCTGACTTCGTAGGATCTCGCCTCATCTTTCATCGGGGGGTATTATAAAGGCTGGTTTTATCGGCTTCCGTTACTTGCCTATGCAGAAGTCGGAGAAAATCCTGTCGAGGATCTCATCCTCAATTGCGCCAAGTCCGAGGAGCTTACTCAGGTCGGCCGTTGCCCTCAAAATGTGGTGTGATGCGATGTCCACGGGATAGCCCTCTTCGAGCCGCCTTCTGGCCTGATCCAGTTCAAGGAGGGCGCTGAGAGCCACATTCAGCTCGAAATCCGAAAGTGCAAACCCGCTTTCCGGGTTGAAAATCAGGTGTAAAACCTCTGTGATCTGGTTCAGCAGCTCATCCACACCTGCGCCGCTTGCGGCTGAAATGCGCACGACCCGGTGCTTCTGAAACTCATCGGGCAGCCGCAGTTCGCCTTCGTTTACAAGATCCATCTTGTTGAGGGCTATTATGATGGGCAGGTCGATGTTGGATATGAATTCGAGCTCATCTTCATAGTTGCCGAGTGTGGCATCGACGACGAGTATGGCGAGGTCGGACTCCTCGACGGTGCGAATGGCAAACTCGACGCCAATTCGTTCGACTATGTCCTCGGTCTCCCTCAGTCCGGCTGTGTCCATAAGCTTCACAGGCATGCCACCGATCAAAATCTCTTCGGAGACCACATCGCGCGTTGTGCCCGGTATCTCGGTCACGATGGCCCTTTCCCTGCCAAGGATGGCGTTGAACAATGTGGATTTACCTGCGTTCGGCCGGCCGACAATGACCACCCTGGCGCCGAAAAGGTATGCACGACCCGATTTGCCCTCATCGATGAATTTTTCCAGTTCCGATGAGATGGCAGCTATCTCATCGTGGATGTGTTGAAGTTCCACATCCCCAACATCTTCCTCGAAGTTTATGCTCGCCTCGATCTCCTTTGCGAGTTCCAGAAGGCGGTCGTTTATGGCGGTAAGCCTGCTGGAGACCCATCCGTCAAGCTTACGCCGAGCGAGTTTGACGCCGCGCTCGGTCTTCGCCTCGATCAGATCGAGCACGCCCCTTGCCCTCACAAGGTCTATTTTCCCGTTCAGAAATGCCCTCTGAGTGAATTCGCCTCTTCTGGCAAGCCTCGCGCCAGCCCTCAGGAATGCGTTTAGGACCATGTTGGACACGGTCAGCCCGCCGTGCGTTGAGACCTCGACCATGTCCTCGCCGGTGTAGCTTTTAGGGGCTCGAAATGTCCAGAAAAGCACATCGTCGATCTCTTCGCCGCTGCGCGGATCGACCACAATGCCGCGATACACCTTTCGTGGTTGGCTTTCGGACGGCTTTGTCTTGC
>JALVZN010000124.1 GCA_027037615.1 Caldifarciminota bacterium
GTGTGACCGCCACATGATGCGTGGTAGTGGACTTCTGCGAGTTTCTGGCCGAAGAACAGCATCTCGCCGCGCGTGTCGTCAACTGCGCGTGAGACATTGTAGTTCACATTTCGCAGTCCGTTGTAGAGCTGGACGAACACATCGTCGGTGACATCGTAGTGATTGGAAGGCAATGAGTTACGCTGCCATTTCCTGACGGCAATGGTCCTCGCAAGCACGGCCTGAGCCTTGAGCGCCTCAAGTGGGAAGTCAGGGCTCATCTCGGAAGCGAGGACGCCTTTCACATACTCCTCGACATCGATCTCGTTGATTGCGCGCAATCTGCCGTCCGATGTCATCCTGAACTCGATCGTGCCGTAGTAACTCCTTGTCGTTCTGCCCTGTCCAATTCCGCCGTTTCCGGGCATCTCGATCAGTGTGAAATACCCCTTATCGCTCGTAAATCTGACCGGTTTCGATGTCCTCAAAATTAGAAATCCCATTGAGTTATAGACGGATATGCCGCTTGACAACGGGATTTCCTCGATCGACCGCCTGATCGGATACTCTCTTGGCGGCGCTGTTGGCGTGTAATCGATCGATATGAAAGGGCCTGCGATGGGGAGCTGCACATCTGACACATAGTCGCTCTTTTTCGAGCTCAACGAGAAGCCGATGTCCTTCCAGAGGGTGAACCCTGCCATCGGCCTGTGCGACAGCTGTTGTGGCGATTGAAAGTAGCCCTTCCCGCCAGCCTTCACGAAGTATGTCCCCGGTGGCAGGTCGCGATATTCCCTTCCGCCCCGATAAAGTTTTGATGATGAAGAAGCTTTGATGATGAAACTCCGATCAACGGCCAGCGAAATGCGTATCTCAGGCCTTATCGTCGTCTCGATGAAGCGCGTCTGGGCAATGGTTATCAACAGGATAAACCCCATCATGCTCATCTTGAGATGTCCATCGTGACGGAAATCACATGGGTTACGCCGATCTCGATGTAATTCCTGAAGACATAGTTGATTTTGAGCGGCCCGCTGAATTCTGCTCCGAAGCTCCAGATTCGTGGATCGGACGAGCTGCCGAGTTTGAAGCTCAGGCTGTTGTTAATTTTGTATCCGATGTAACCTCTGATAAACATTGGCCTTTCACGGGATTGAGCCAGTTCGACGCCGATCTGCACAGGGTTGATGTTGAGGTCGGAGAAGAACGAGAGCATCTGCCTGTAACGGCCGAGTATGGAGTAGGCGGTTATGCCGAAGGTGGCGTTTCGATATTGAGCGCCCAGTCCGATGTCCATGTCATACGAGAATTTAGACAGTTTTCCAGCTGTCTCGTTTGCGGTGCGGAATGTGATGCCGATGTTTTTGGTTTGCCCGATCGTGCGGCTCACGGCTGCTGCGAGAGCGACCCGTTGATAATTGCCTGACCTGACGCCTTCGAGTGCGAGCCCGATCCCATGCCAGCTGAGTGCGAAATTGCCTGCGTAGAAGCCTTCTATGCCGAAAGGATTTGATGCTGAGGCCGTTATCCTGAATGCGTATGGCACGAAAGACGGCAGGTGCATGACGGCAAGTGGCGATTGAGTGTATGCGGACGCCTCGCCGACCGATGCGATCGCATCGTGGAAAGTGAGCGGATAGGCGAGCAGTGCGAATATCAGGGCAGCTTGAATTGCTGGTCCTCCTTGTCCTTCAATGTGTCGTGAACGGTGTCCTGAGGCAGTCCCTGAAGTCCTCGAATGTATTGTTGCTCAATCTGTTCGTGCAGCTGTTCCGCCTCGCGATCGATCTTGTAGTGGAGCGTGCATGGTTCCGTCGGTTCTGTGCCGAGCTTGAACACCTCCATGCGCGTCGTGGGGCAGTAGGGTGTTGCGAGGAGCCCGCTCTGCGTGCAGATCTGCCGCCATGTCAGCCCGTGCGATGGGACATCGAAGTCCTGAGATTTGTTGCCAGTTGCCTTTTTCATGAATGTCGCCCAGATAGGTACTGCGAACATTGAGCCGGTGGCACCGTGCCTGATCTCCCTGAGCGAATCGTAGCCAACCCAAACTCCTACGACCAATTGCGGTGAAAAGCCGATAAACCACGCATCCCGATAATCGTTCGTCGTGCCGGTTTTTCCGGCCGCCGGGATGTGAAGTCCATACACGGTGCGCGCATTGTGGGCTGTCCCTTCATCGATAACGGATCTCAGCATGCTGATCATGATGAAGGCGGTCAGGGAGTCCAGCACATTCTCCCTGTGAGGCTTCTTCTCCTCAAGCACATCCCCGTTCGGTGCGACTATCTTGCGGATGAAATAGGGATTTGTTCTGACGCCGTAGTTGGCGATTGTCGCGTAAGCCCTTGTCATTTCGAGGGGTGTAAC
>JALVZN010000125.1 GCA_027037615.1 Caldifarciminota bacterium
CCTCGAGAGAATTCAATATAACGCTCTTCTCCTTCTTTGTAGCGTTACGATACTTCCTTGCCATCTTTGCCGTTATAATCTTCCTAACATACATTGGAAGATCTCCTTTCATGGGTAAGACCTCCTTACTTTTGGTTTTTGAAGTGGATATTTTCCTGCCAGAAGGAAGGGGGTCTCAACATTTTCAAGCCTTTTTCGAGTACCCTAATTTGTGGTTCTTCCTTTCCATTTCGCGTACCTTTTTTATGACGCTTCTCGTTATCTATTATCTATGGCTTTAAATCATTATAATTAATCGATAATGGAGATGGAGGCAATTAAGTTAATCATTAAATTTCTAACTAAATGGAGGTGTGATATGTGCCGTAAAATCATTTTTCTTGCAAAGAATTTGATTATTCTTGCCTTGACTGGCACCATTTTGTCGATGACAACATTACTCCAAGCTATGGCCACCCCCAATTCCTCAGTATCAATAACAGATACCATTAAAACATTGTCAATAGTAGGTTCTACTGAAGCTGTGAAGATCTCTCCTCTTTCGACCAACGAAGTTACAGACCTGCTCCACATGAGAGAAGAAGAAAAACTCGCTCGGGATGTTTATCTTGCCTTATTTGACAAATGGGGCACTCGTGTATTTCAAAACATCGCTATGTCCGAGCAAAAGCACATGGAGGCCATAGGCAGCTTGCTGAAAACATATGGTATAGATGATCCTGTGATGAAAACGGGGGATGCCTGGGGTATATTTGTAAATCCAAATATACAATCTCTTTACAATAAATTAGTTACTAAGGGCTCAAATTCACTGGTGGATGCTTTGACGGTAGGTGCTACCATAGAAGATCTCGATATTAAAGACTTAAACGAAGCCATAACCCACACCACGCACAACGACATCCGCCAGGTTTACGAGAATTTGAAGATGGGATCGAAGAACCATATGAGGGCTTTCGTCAGCAATTTAAGGGCACTGGGGGCGGATTATGAACCGCAATACATATCAACGGAAGAATTCCAGAAAATCCTAACAGCACTATCTGGCAATGGCAAAGGATGCGGCAGAAAAAACGGAGGTAATCGGGGACGCGGCAACAAAATGGGTAAAATACATGGTCAAAGTGGCCATTAACGGAGTTCAAAGGGGAGATTAGAGTTCACACAATTGAAAATTCTTCACTTCACATTTTTATCTTGATGCCTATGGCATGAGGGAGTTGTATTTATATGCTTTTCATATTCACATTTGACACCTGATTTGTTAATCCTGTTTTCCAGCAGCTTCAAGAAAAGAAGTTTCATTCCCCGTAACTCCATCGCTTGAGTATATAATTGAAACCCCGATGAAATTGAGAGAAATAAAGGAGGGTCTGACTTGAAAAAGGATCTTGCAAGTAAGGGCTTTCTTCTGCTTATTGATCTCCTTGCGTTTTACACATCCCTAACCCTTGCCTCCCTCACAACTAAATTGATTTTCCGGTTTTCCAGACCTCAATTCCCATTTTCTCATCTCTTCAAACTGTGGTGGATGCCGCTCACCTTTGTGTTTTTCTTCATCTACGAAAAACTCTACACAAAGAGATTGCCCTTCTGGGATGAAACAAGGAAGATGTTGAAGGCAATCACTGGAGCGACCGTCGTCACCCTTGCCATCGCCTCAATGGGAAATTTTGTTGAAGTATCATGGTTAACACTCGCGCTCCTATGGTTTTATGGCATATTCACATTTCCTATTTTCAGGTCCATTGGAAAAACGGCTCTTTTCAAAGCCGGCATCTGGAAAGAAAGGCTTGCAATTATCGGTTCAGGAGAAACGGCAAAATCGATTGCAGAATTTCTGAAGGACAATGGATTTATCGGTTATGAGGTTACCGGTTTCGTAGATAAAAACGGCAGCTCCGTTGATGTTGAGGGAGAGAAAGTTAAGGTGATCGGTAGCCTGAATGACATCGAAACCATACTGAGAGATAATGACATAAAGGCGGTCGCTATTACCACATCTTTTTCAAAAAATGAGCTCATAAAGGTGATAGGAAGGGTTCAAGACCATGTCAAAGCTGTGCTCATCGCTTCCAACATGGACGGTATTCCCGTCCTCAACAGCGAACTTTTCCCCATTTTCATGGAGCAGCTTCTTCTCGTAAAGATCGATAACAACCTGCGAGCGCCTAAAAGGGCATTGAAAAGAGCATTTGATATTGTATTCTCCATTATATTGTTGCCATTTCTCCTGCCGATCATGGCAATAATCGGCATTGCAATAAAACTTGATTCAAAAGGTCCCATCTTCTTCAGCCACGAACGGATCGGGCACAACGGCAAAAGCTTTAAAGTATTGAAATTCAGAAGCATGTATGTTGATGCTGACAGAAGGTTAAAGGAAATCCTCGAGTCTGATCCACAGGCAAGAAAGGAATGGGAAAGAAACTTTAAGCTGAAAAATGATCCAAGGGTAACAAAAGTCGGCAGGTTCCTAAGAAAAACCTCATTAGATGAGCTTCCCCAGATATTCAATGTGCTGCTTGGGCAGATGAGCTTCGTAGGCCCAAGACCTGTTGTGAAAAAGGAGATAGAGAAGTATTACAGGGACAAGGCCGAGTTCTATTTTCGGGTAAAGCCGGGCATAACAGGGTTGTGGCAGGTCTCAGGAAGAAGCGACACAGATTACGATTTCAGGGTAAAGCTTGATGTGTGGTATGTCCTTAATTGGTCGCTTTGGCTCGATATCATCCTAATATTCAAGACTATAAAGTGCGTGATTAAAGGGGAAGGAGCATATTGACAGAACGCTCCTGGCCTTTCCGAACAGGACTGTTATCCACCTCAAAATTTAATGTATAGTCGGAATTATACCTAATCCCGGCCGTTCCATCGAAAATCGGCGAATACTTGCTGCTCAACACATCTATACAAAATCTAATATAACAGTCAAGTGTTAGTTACCAGATTATCACTTAATTCATGAAAGTGAATAATCATCGTAATGGCCTGATTGGGCATCTGCCGTTTTCCTCTCCCAAATGCGGGGCATAATTTTACCAGCATTTTGACCGTCAAGCTTTTAAATTCACATCTAAATCGGCGAAACGACAAAACATTAGCAAAACCTCCTGAGCATAAAAATCGATACACATAGGCGTACGTGACACATCATCAAAAATGCTCGAAATTTCAATCTTTCACTTCTCATTTGCTGACCTCATCTTTGCCGACTGAAATGATATAACTTTCTCATCAGGAGAAGGAGAATTACCTTTACAAGCTATCCCGAATTTATACGACTAATGTTGTGAAGGGCATCAAGCGGTCAGCCTTTGAAATTCGGGAAATGTTGTTTTAATATTAACTTTTGACATGAGCTATGTTGAGCTAAATATGAGACATTCGCTGAACGAAGTTCTTGTTACCCTCATTGGCGAAAGTGAGCGCAGCCGCATTTTAAAAGGTGCTGTTGAGGGGTTGATGAATATTTTCCGTTCGCCTTTCTCCGTCCTCGCAATGGTAAACACTGAGAAGAAGTTGGTTGAGAACCTGCTTCTGGTTTCAAGAGTTCAAGACAGTAAAGACATTAACACTCTGCGGGAGATAGATATAACTCATATCGTCGAACAGGGTTCATACTGGGATTTCATTTACAGCCTGATTGAGGACGACACCCCCATGCTGGTGAAGGATCTATCCATAATCGTGGATCCCACCGTAAGAGAGTATGCGCATCAAATCCAGCAATCCCGCAGGCTTGTCTCTTTCGCCGTTATTCCGATCCATTCTGACATAAAAGGAGTGGTTGGCGGGATCGTTCTCGGACTCAGAAGGAATCTCTCGAGGGAGGAGATAAAGGTTCTCAAGGAGTTTGCTTACAAGTTTGCAAGAATCCTCGACTTCATTGATAAGCTGAAAGAAGCGGATTTCAAGGATCGAGAAGCGCAATTGTTGATCTCACTCCTTCAAAATGTCACTGCGGCGGACATCGAAAGAAACCTCAGGCAGGTGGTTAAAAACATCGTTGAGCTTCTGAACCTCGACCTTGCGGCCATAGCTGAGCTGGACAGGTCCAGAAATTTGCTTGAGGTCACAACCGTGTATGGGGTCGGAAGGGACATCGTGACAGGCATAAAGCTGAAACTTGAGGATTGTCCGAGACTTGCAGAGGCGCTCCAATCGGGCAAGCCATTTCAGGTCAAGGAGCAATTCGATACAGACTGCGTGCCTAAGGAACTGAAACCCCTGCTGAACCTGTCCACAATTTTGAAACTCCCCATGTTCGACTCGCACGGTAAGCCGATCGGGATGTTTTTCGCAATCAAGAAGCGAATAAAGGAGTTTGATCCATCGGAAATAACCATTGTGGAACAATTTGCTGAGATAGCCGCACTTACGATAGAAAAATATCGTCTCACACAGGAGATAATCGAGGCCAAGAGCTATCTCGATGCTGTTTTCAACGGCCAGCAGGATGCCCTTTTGATCATAGATCCAAAATCTGCCGAGGTTAGAGATGTGAACAAAAGGTTTTTCGAGCTGTTTCGAGTTGAACCTGAGGACATAATAAGGGTTCCATTTGATACCGCATTGTCGAGGTTTATGCCCGTGGAGCAGCTCAAGGACAGTTTTAACGAGGTGCTTGATCGCGAGAAAGCGGTCCACCTCAGCAAAGTAAAAGGACATGCCCATGACGGCACAACGGCCTACTATGACATAGTCATATCGCCGATATTCACATCGTCCCGTATTACGAGTGTGCTTATATCGATCCGCGACATCACGAAGGAAGTCGAACTTGAGGAAAAGATGCAGGCGATCAATGACCTCGGGAGAGAGCTCCTGACATTGAAAGATCCGAAAAAAGTCGCTGATGCAGTTTGCGACATAGCTGAAAGGGTCATAGAATTCCGTGAATTCATCCTTGCGCTCATTGATGAATTTCGGGGGACGATCATCGTCTATGCGAAACGGGGAGAGGGCGATTCCTACAAAGTCGGGATGGCCCTGCCATCCAGCGACAAGTGCGTGTTGAATGCAGTGACATTCATGGAACCCCAGAACTATCCGGTATCGAAAAGCAATTACCCTGAGCTTTGCGTGCCAATAAGGGACAAGAACGATGTCATTGGGGTCATAAAAGTTGTCGGTAAAACAACCAACAGCGAATTTGATGATAGCGACCAGAGGCTGCTCATGGCACTCGGTGCTCAGGCTGGCATGGCGATAAGGAACGCAAGGCTGATCGTGAGGCTCAGGGACGCACAGCGGCAATATAAACTCCTGCTGGACAACGCAAACGATGTGATTTTGATTATCGACAAGAACGGCATCATAAGGGAGGCCAACAAATTCGCATCCAATCTCACGGGATATCCCAAACACGAGATTGTGGGCAAGCATATCAACGAATTCATCCTGCCGGAATATCCCGATGCCCAGCTGCTGCCAGACCAGAACCTGAACAAAGGAGTGAGGCTTGAAGGCTCCCTGATCACAGTTTTGGGACAGAAAATTCCAGTCGAATGGTCCGCGTCTGCTGTGACTGTCAAGAGAGAGCTTCTGTTCCTTGGCATAGCGCGCGATCTCAGCGAGCAGAAACGGGCTGAAAGGCTGCTTAAGTCGCTCAATGTGGCTGCACTTGCCGTCATGAGGCATATCTCGGAGAAGGAGATATTCAACACTATTGGCAAAGAGCTGAACAAACTCGGATTTAAATCCGCAATTCTGATTCTGGATAGCCACAATGGCTATTTCAGGGTCAAATACATATCGGATAGCTCCAGCAAGATGTTATACCAGAAAATCAAGACATCGGATGTCCCTGAGTTGTTCGAAGTTATAAAAACGAAGAGAACAAAGTTAGTGGAAAAACTTTCGGTCAATCTGTTCCCGAACAATCAGGTCATTGCAGCGCCGCTTTCCAAGAACTCCAGGCCTTTTGGCCTGTTGGTCGTGTTCTCCAACAATGTAAATGAGCGAGATATACCTGCTATCAACTTGTTTGCACATCAGGTGGCAATAGCGCTCGAGAACGCATCGCTTTATCAGGAGATCAAGGCACACGCAGAGAACCTGTCGAAGATACTACAGCTGTCCGTCTCAATCAATGCGGTCCCGTCCATGGACGATACCCTGCGCGTTCTGACAGGTATGACAGCGAGTGTCATGGGCATTCCGTTCGCCTTCGTCGCACTTTATGACGAATCGATAAATGCGTTGAAAGGGGTATCGCCAAGCTACGGCATGCCCGAAAAGTTTCTTGAGAATACCATCATCCCTATAACCAACGAATCGCTTGCCGCCCGCGTGTTCAGGACAGGCAAGGTGGTGTTCATCAACGACATAAATCAGGTGAACATCGAATTCAAGGAACTTTCCATAAAACTTGGCATAAGACGAATGTTGTTGACGCCGCTCAAGGTTGAAAACAAGGTCATCGGCGTGTTTTACCTTGGCAAACGGTCGCACGATCCCCCGTTTACTGAGAACGAGGCGCGCGTGTTCGCAATCCTGGCCAATCACGCAGCGACAGCAATCCGAAACGCACAGCTGTTCGACGAGCTGAAGATGACATTGAACAAACTCGAACATACATACGACATCACATTGGAAGCCCTTGTATCGGCTCTCGACTTCAGGGAGCATGAAACTCAATTCCATTCTCAAAGGGTTGCAAAGTATTCCGAACGGATAGCGATAGAGCTCGGCATCACAGACGACGAACTGCGATACATCTATTGGGGCAGCCTGCTGCACGATGTAGGCAAAATCGGCATACCGGATGCCATACTTTTAAAACCTGGCAAACTAAGTGACGGGGAATGGGAGATTATGAAAAAGCACCCGCTGATAGGATTTAAGATCGTGGAAACGATTGACTTCCTCGGTCCGGCAAGGGACATCGTGCTCTATCACCATGAGCGGTGGGATGGCAGAGGATATCCGTTTGGCCTGAAAGAAGAGGAGATCCCGCTTGGAGCAAGGATCTTCGCATTCGCTGACACGCTCGACGCCATAACTTCAGATAGACCTTACAGGAAAGCGTTGAGTTTCGAGTATGCGATTCAGGAGATCGCAAAGAACAGGGGAAAACAGTTTGACCCACTCATAACGGATGTGTTTTTGTCTATCCCATTGGAGGAATGGAAGATAATTCGCACCTCTCTATCAGAAAAAGCAAACATGAAAAAACAAAAGTCGCAATATGTTACACCTCATGGAGAAGAAATCCCTGAAATAGACCACATCATAAAATGGTGAGCTTCGACCTCGAAGATAAAAGTGGAACGGAGGGCGGTTGCCCTCCGTTTTTTTAATCGGATTCGGGCTTCACGGCCACAAACAGCCGCTGGCCGTTCCTCTCAATGCGGATAAGAACAGGCTGGTCGGATTTCTTGTAGGCCTTCTTCGCCTTCTTGAAATCGGATATCGATTTGATCTCGTATTTCCCGATCCTCAGGATGATGTCACCGACAGCTATCTTATCGGAAATATCGCT
Organism: Caldifarciminota bacterium; assembly: GCA_027037615.1. Classification (GTDB taxonomy): domain Bacteria; phylum Hydrothermota; class Hydrothermia; order B15-G9; family B15-G9; genus WGAI01. Next base: position 7,487 of record JALVZN010000125.1, read on the forward strand.
TTCAGGTTTGACATTTGTGACGACAACGCCGTCGCCGTTCGGATTTGGCTGAACGGTCATGCCGAGCCAGCTCGATGAGGTTTCGGTTTCTTCCTCTTCCTCCTTGCCTTGAGATTGAGCGCCTTCTTTGCCAGCTTCAGGATAAGATGCGAGTTTCAGGGTAAATGTCTTGTGGGATCCGCCCTCACGCACAACTTCAACCTTGACCTTCGTCCCAGGAGGTGTCATCGCGACCATAAGTCTCAGATCATCGACGCTCTTGATTTC
>JALVZN010000126.1:0-7337 GCA_027037615.1 Caldifarciminota bacterium
TGTGGGCTCTCGGCGAGATAGGGGATCCGAGAGCATACGAGCCCCTGCTGAAACTGCTTGGAGAGGAGGGCAGCCTGTTTTTCCTTCAGACTGTGCAGGAAGCAGTCGAAAAAATTATGCAAAAGAATAACTTGAGTTACCCATGATGACAATCAACAATGATCTGAAAACATTAACGGTGCCATACGAGGACCTCTTCCCTGAAAACTCCTTCATCGTTGGAGGCAGCGTGAGGGATTTCCTTCTCGGACGCAGCTTTCAGGACTGGGATGTGGTGATCCCGTCCGATGCCATAAAGTTCGCTTTCGAGCTCAGAAGGAAGGTCGAAGGCGGTTTCGTCGTGGTGCTGTCGGAAGAGGATGACGAGGCGAGGCTAATTCTCCCCGAAGGCGGCTGGATGGACATCACATCATTCCGCGGCAATGACATCGACGAAGACTTGAAAAAGCGGGACTTCACCATCAACTCCATTGCGGTTCCTCTGCGGTCGAAGGATAGGTTGATAGACCCGACCAACGGCCTTGATGACCTACAAAATGGGCTTATCCGTTCGTTCAGCATCGAGAACCTCGAGGACGACCCGCTGCGCATCCTGAGGGCATTCAGGTTCGTCTCAACACTCGGTTTCGACATCGAGGAGACGACCTATGGGTGGATCTCGCAGCTCGCTGAAGCGCTGAAACAGTCCGCTCCCGAACGGATCCGCTACGAACTTACCAGACTTTTCAACGGCGACCATATCTTTAAGGCCGTAAAGCTGATGGCGGAAAGCGGCGTCCTGTTCGTTTTGTTTCCGGAACTCAAGGAGCAGAAGTCGCTCGTGCAGAAATACATCGTCGAACAGAATGTCTTTGAGCATACCCTTCTCGTCATCAAATACCTCGAAGAACTCGTCAAGCAGGTCATGAAGGGCGAAGGGGCGATGGGAAAATTCGCCCATCGGATTGTGCCGTTCCTTGAGCATGAGGGCAGGCGGATGGCGTTCTTTGTCGGTGCGCTGCTGCACGATGTGGCTAAACCGCGAACGGTCTTCCGTGATGAGGAGGGGCGAACGCATTTTCACGGTCACGACCGACTTGGAGCCGAGATTGCAGCCAGACGGGCAGAAGTTTTGAGGTTTTCCACCGAGGAACGGGACATAGTCAAGCTCATCGTGGAGGCGCACATGCATCCTCACCTTCTGGCGCGGGAACATGAGGATGTCACCCCGCGCGCGCTCAACAGATACCTGAGGCGCACGGGCGAACTCGCTTTCCCACTGATCCTCTTCGCCGTAGCCGACGCAATGGCCACACCGCCGATCGGAGGTGGCGCAGAGTGGCAGGTCTATCTGGCAGAGCGGCTTGAGCAGCTCATCAGGCAAAAGGAAGCGCGTAAGAAAAAGCGGCTCGTCACAGGCCATGACATCATCGAGCTCGGCCTCAAACCCGGCCCCGTCTTCAAGCGGATTCTGGATGAGATCGATGACCTTGAGGCGGAAGGCGTCGTCAAAACACGCGATGAAGCGCTCGCCAAACTCAAAGAGATCGTGGAACTTGTGAAAGAAGGCAAATGGCCGCCACCTTCCCAATGATTCCGCTGCTTTACCTCGCAATACTCTCGTTCACGCCACCGACTTTCAGTCAGGGGACCATCGGAAGTTTTTATGCGGTCGAGCACGATACCACACGGCCGTTCTTCCTGCCGTCTTATCGGGATCCGTTGTGGGGCAAGGATAAGGCCTATCATTTCTCTGCATCCTTCTTCATCTGCACTGCGCTCCTGACCATGAGCCGAACCGATGAGCCTCGTGCTTTCGCCGTAACCGTTGGGATTGGCGTTTTGAAGGAATTTTACGATTGGGGCGTAAAGAGGACGGGATTTAGCCTCAGGGATCTCGCTTATGACATACTCGGCGCGGCGTCAGCTTGCGCATTCCGAAAACCTATTTTTGAATGTTGAAACTTAAATGTTGACATTTTGAAAATTAAGTTTCATAATTTGACCGTTAACAGGAGGTGACACGATGGATGAGGCCAGACTTAAAATCCTCAAGATGTTGGAAGAGGGCAAGATAACGGCCGATGAGGCCGCAAAATTGTTAGAGGCACTCGATAAATCATCCCAGAAGACAGAAACCACCCGTTCAAAATCGGAGCAGCCGTCGCGACAGCGGCTTTTCGGGTTTGGTGACATGCTGTTTGAGATCGGTGAGATCGTGCGGGAATCGGTGACCGCTGCCCTTTCGACGGTTCCATCTGCCATTCGGGCGGCCATGAGCGGCTCCATCTCCGAGGAGGTCGATGAGGCGATGGAGGTCGAAGACGGAACACCGATCTCGCTCATGCTGAGCGCCGGCGATGTGAATATCGAGTGCAAGGACTCAAACCAGCTCGTCATTCATGGCGACATCGTGCCGGAGGGACTGGACATAAACGACCAGGGTGGTGGAATCGCCATCAAGGTCTCAGGCGGTGATCTCGACATGGAGGTGCCCCAAAGCAGCCCTCTCGATGTGAGTGTTACGGCCGGCGACCTCGACATTCGCGATGTCAGCAGCGACCTGAAGCTTTCGGTTTCGGCCGGAGATGTGGATGTCTCGTTTGCGAAGGTCGCCAATGTGGATGTGTTCGTCAAAGCGGGCGATATCTCGATAAAAGTGCCTTCGGATGCGGATTTTGAGGCTGAAATCGACCTGAAGATGGGGGATTTGAGGGTTCCGAGCGGCGTGTCGGTGACGCGCTCAGGCGGAAAGCACATCATCAGGTTCGGCACAGGCACAGGCGGAAAACTCACGGCCACAGTGAAATTCGGAGATATGAAAATCAGCTTTGCGTAAAATTACAGGTCGGCCGTCGGGGTTAACCCCGACGGCCTTGTGCCCATATCACCGCTTTTAAAAGGCCATTAGCCTGCCTTCTGCCAATCTGAACGATCTCTGGAAATACGGCCTGAACCCCTCGTTGTGCGTAACCATTATGAATGTCGTGTTGAGGCTGTTGTTGAGCTCCATTATGAGGTCCATGAGCCGCTGACTGTTTTCGCTGTCAAGGTTGCCCGTAGGTTCATCCGCGAGTATCAGGACTGGCGACGGCGCTATTGCTCTGGCGAAAGCGCCTCTCTGACGCTCGCCGCCGGACAGTTCATCGGGATGGTGTTTCCACCTGTCCGCCAGCCCGACATCCTCAAGCGTTTTCATGGCTATTCGAAATGCCTCCTTCCGCTTCATCCCTCTCAAAAGCAGTGGAAGCGCCACATTTTCAAGTAGATTGAGCTCAGGTATGAGGTAGTGGAACTGGAAGACAAATCCTATGAGCCTGTTGCGCAATTTTGAAAGCTCCCTGTCGCTCATCTCGTTCAATCGCCTGCCCTCAAGCTCGATGTTCCCGGATGTGGGTCGATCGAGTGTCCCAAGAATGTGCAGAAGTGTGGACTTTCCGCTTCCGGACGGCCCAAAAATGCCGATGGTTTCGCCCCTGTTAACGGTTATGTTGACACCTCTCAGGACAACAAGTTCTTCCGCCTCTGTGACATAAATCTTAACGAGATTTGTCGCCCTGAGCAGTGGTTTCGCTTCACTCATACCTTATCGCCTCCACAGGTGTCAGTCTGGCAGCTCTGAGCGATGGGTAGAGCGTCGATAAAACCACGATGAGAAATGTCACGATGATGATGATCAACGAATTGCCGAAGCTGAGCTTGAAAGGCAGATAGTCGATCATATAGACCTCTGCCGGGAGCCGAATGATGTGGTATTTCTCGATGGCCATCCCGATGGCGATCGAGACCACGCCGCCCAGCAATGCGCCGATCCCGCCGATCATCGTCCCGACAAGCATGAAAATCCTCGTTATCCCGTTGGATGTCACGCCAAGCGACCTCAAAACCCCTATCTCGCGCGTCTTCTGAAGTATCAGGATGCTCAGAGTGGCGATAATGCTGAAGGATGCAATTATCACCATAAGGGTCATCACAAGGAACATCGCCAGTTTTTCCAACTTCAGTGCGGAGAAGAATGTTTTGAACATGTTTGTCCAGTCAACTGCGAACACGGGAAATGAGATAATCCCTTCTTCCTCGATTTTTCTCGCTATCTGAGGCGCTTTGTAGGGGTCTTTGAGCCATACCTCGATGCCTGTAACGCCGTTTGCCTGTGTAAATTCCTGAGCCTGTTTGAGGTTTGTGTAGGCGATTACGGCGGCGTTCACGCTCACATTCTGCGAGAAGATGCCTGTGACATGGAATTTCCTCTTTTCGACCGAGTAATCGAACGGCGGAGGGGCGCCTGTCTGGACGATGGTGAACAGCTGGATATTGTCGCCGACCTTAATGCCGAGCTCCTGAGCCGTGAACGAGCTTAGGACAATTCCGCTATCGGATATGTCCATCTCTCCCGAAAGGATATGCCCTGAGAGCGCCTGAACCTCACGGTTGTCAGGTGTAACGCCGCGCAGTATCACCGCATCCCATGTCCCGCCCTTCCTGACGATGCATTTCACCTCGATGTAGGGCGAAACTGAGCTCACCTCTGAAATCTGGCGTATCCTGGAGATGATGTCCTGATAGTCGATTATGGTTTCGGACGGGTACTTTCTGATGTCGATGTGCGGCTGAAGGTAAAGCAATCTGCGCTGTATCTCATCCTGAAAGCCCGACATCAAACCAATGACGAGTATAAGCGCAGCCACACCGAGGAAGATCGAAAGGATGGAGAACGCAGTCAGGAACGAGAGCCGACCGCGAGAAGTGGCTTTTATGTATTTTCGAGCGATAAAAAGCTCGAACTCCGTAAATATCTTGAGTTTCTTCAGCATTATCTCCTCAGGGAGAGGTCACAGGACGCCGGCCTCTTTGAGATGCTCCAGAAGATACCTGTAATCTTCCGTCAGCTCGCCGCGATACACTATGATGGCCCGTTTGACGACGGGTGAAAGCTTGAGTTCATCGAATTCCACGGAATAGTCGGCCGTAGCTATTTCGGGCACATAGGGTTTTAATGCGTGGCTGAACGCCTCCGATGAATCCCTCGGCAGCTCGCAGGGAAGGTTATCGACGGCGAGAATCAGCGGCCCCTTGCCATCGAAGCCGTCAACAGGCTCTCCCTTTTCGACATCATAGACATAGACCGGATTGCCGGGGTCGGTGGCTTTGACTGTAACCTCTATGGCTCCCTCGATGTCACAGCTTATGTCTCCGATCACAAGGAGTTTTGGAAGCAATTCCCCGCCATACATCTCCTTGGCTTTCTCTTTCGTCAAAAGTCTCGGATACCGCTCATCCCAGTATATGGCGTTGACGAGGACGGTCATGAACGGCAGGTATTTTTCAAAGACGGAACGATATTTCTCAGGATGCTGGTAGTAGTCCATGAGGTCAAACTCGGCGTCGGCGTCGATCGGCTCGACAATGTGCTCCTCCTTGAAGATGACCTTATAAATCTGGCGGTTCGATGTCTCGATCTTGTCGATGTTCAGGAGTTCGTCGGGAGTTATCTCCTTCACGGGGAACAGATCGAGGATTTCCTGAGCACCACGCGAGACATTCCCGTAACCAGCGATTCCGATCACGAGCGGCGTCAAGTTCTCAGGGAGCCCTTTCTCCTCCACTTCTTTTCCGATCGCCGAAAGCTCTTCTTTGAGGTGTTTGACATCAAAATACTTGTAAGCCTGTTGCACCTTTGAGAATGGGGTCTCGATGCCGAGCGCTTCGAGCCGCCTGCCGAGCGCCCACAATGTGTCGGTCATGCCAGCAAGTCCGGCAAATCTGCCGAAGAAAACCAAACGTCTGCCCTTTTCGTCGGTCATCTTTTCGTAATCTATGAGGTTGTCCTTGAGGTCCATCAGGCGTTTGAGCATGGGCATGTTGTGGCGCTGGCCTTTTATGGTGTGCGAGAAGAAGACATAAGTTTTTTGGGGCTCGAAAAACTCCTCGGGCATCTCTTTAACACCGAATATGACAGTGGCTTCGCTCAAGTCCTCTTTGACCTCAGCGCCCGCCTCCTTGTATTCATCATCCGTAAAAGCCCTGATGGACGAGGGCTGAACGATAACTTTTATCCCGTGTTTCTCGATGAGTTCTCTGACATCGTCCGGTGTAATGGCCACCCTGCGTTCCCACTCATTCTTGTCCTCGCGACGGATTCCTATAACTGCCATCAGATTTTCCTCCTTTAGCTTAAATCTATGCCTACATCGATATTTTCTATGAGTTCGAGGGCCTTATCCGCAAGTTCTCCCCTCAAAATCTTGCCATAAGCTGGCGCTATGACCTCTATCTTCTCAAATTTCTCCTTTATCCTGCCGACGCAATCCTTGATGTTGTTCTTGCTCGGCATGTAGATCTTCATGAATTTCTCCATGCCCTGAAGGTCATTTTCGTTAGCGAACAGCGGATTTTCCTGCTCGGTTGAGGATAGCAACCCGCTGAACAGGATGCCGGATATCAGTACATTTCGGGATGGTATCCCGACCGCAAGCGAGCCTCTGAGCGGGCAGTATGGAGTTGGTATAAACCTCAGCAGGAATTCCTCGCCTTCTGCGCATCCGAGTTGAAGGTGAATCGGACGGCCGGAGAAATCGACAGGTTTGAACCTGTCTTTGGGGATGTTCATGTGAGCCATCATGCGGATGTTCTCGAATGTTGAGAGGAGGTAGATCTCGGAATTAATCTCGAGGAGCTTGTTGATGTTCATTGTCATATCGGGCAGGGGATTGGTGACCACCATAAACTTGAGCTTTGAGAAGTCGTTTTCCATTATCTCGCCGACCTTTTGCAGAATCACATCGAAATAGGAAATCGGCCCCGGATCGATCAGGATGAAGGTTTCATCGCATCTCAACAGGTAGGTGTTGGGCTGCGAGTCTATACCGCTTTCTCTACTTGACACCCAGTAGAGATCCTTTGTTATCTCCACGGCTGAGACAAGCAGTTCCTCGGGCGGCTCATACTCCTGAAGCGAGAAGCTGTCGATGTCCTGTAGCTCAACTCCCATAGTGCTTTCTGCTCCCGACATTTCCTCATCAAGCTCTCGCATGAGGTCAAGAATTAGCTGGGTGGTGGAGATGTTTTCTATCGTTGCGACATCGGTTTTGACATCCGGAATGAACTCAAATAGGCCGCCCTGGGATCTGAGCATCTGTTTCAGGGCTTCCCGTCCAACAACATCGTTGAGGGCAACATGGTAGATCTGGCCATTGTCGAAATACACTTCGCCGTTTCCCTCTTTGAGTTTCAGCATCAGCATACCGGTCGAACCGCGGGATTCCAATAGCTGAAGGACATCCACGATGGAGATCTCGGAAAGCGAGCCGTGAAGCGCATTCATCATCGCTTCTCTGCGTTTCAATATGTTGTTGATG
>JALVZN010000126.1:7347-7687 GCA_027037615.1 Caldifarciminota bacterium
TCCGAAAGCGCTGTGAGGAACACAAATGGAACCGTTCTGAGTTTCGGGATGCTCCTTATCTTGGAGAACATCTCAAATCCATCCATGCCGGGCATAAGTATGTCGGCAAGAATGAGGTCAGGCTCGAAATCCTTGAGTATTTCAAGCGCTTCTTCGCCGTTCTGAGCAGTCACCACAAAAAAGCCGTTGTTTTCGAGAAGGTCCTTGAGTATCTCGCTCAGGTTAGTATTGTCCTCGACAACCAATATTTTCCTTTGTGCTTCCATAACTCGATGCCTCCTGTAAACGCCTCTCGGCGTAAGTCGATATTTTAAGCCAAATTCAAAATATGCTTCAAAAT
>JALVZN010000127.1 GCA_027037615.1 Caldifarciminota bacterium
CATCGGCCTCATCGGTTCTGTGCACACCGTCAATCTTTTGCAACTCAACGGCAAACGGCACATCCCGACAATTTCGCTCATGGATGATGCAAAAATTGCATGACGAGCTTCTCAATTTCTCTGTCCTTCCTGTAAAGCCGCTCGCTGAGGTCGATATCCTCATAGCTTTTCAGTTTCGAGATGGTCCAGTCTATGAGCTCCGTCGGGAAAACACCGCCTTCCTCGTAAAAGTCCCTCTGTTCCTGCAACCTTTCGGCCGATTCCCAGCAGGATGACGGCAACGAAGGCAGGTCTTTGTATGTCTCGGGATCCCTGAAGATGTTTGAATCCACGAATAGCTTTTCAGCCAGTTCAAGCGAATCGCTGGAGCTGAGGCCGTTTAGGGCGGCGACCGCCATCCCGGCAAGCAGGAGATGCACATTCGCTGAGCCATCCGGTGCCCTGAATTCCACCGTTTGATGGTGAATTTCCGGCTGGTAGGTGCTCTTTTCGTTCGGATTTGCTATGCGATGCATGTCGGATGTGGTGTCCCATGCAAGTGGCACGCGCACGAGTGCGGATCTGTTGCGGTAGCCCCAGCATATTGCGGTCGGCGCTTCCTGATGCGGCACAAGTCTGAGATACGAGATCGGGATGGTGTTTCCGAACGCCGTCAGCGACGGCGCCAGCTTGAGGTATCCGCCTATGAGCTTTAACCCGATTTTGCTGAGACCCTTATGCCCGACGATCATGTTTATGCCGTCCTTGACCAGTCGCGAATGGATGTGGAGGCCACTGCCAGCATGCCCGACAAGCACCTTGGGCGCAAAAGTTATGTTGACACCGTAACGATGACCTATGGCTCGAAGCATCCATCTCGCAAGCACGATGTAATCCGCTGCTTCTTCAAGCGACATCGGGAGGAACTCGATCTCATTCTGCTCGAACTCTAAGTCGCCATACCTGACAAACCCCACCTCCGAATGCCCGTATTTTATCCTGCCGCCCGCCATCGAGATCGCAAGCATGGCCTCTTTGCGCAGCTCTTCAAATTTCGAGAACGGGTAGGAAGTGTGATAGCCGCGCTGCACCTCTTCAGGATACAGGTCGCTCTTTGGCGCAATTATGTAAAATTCCAGCTCTCCCAGTGCTTCAAGCGCCATTCCGGTTTTCTCTTTCAGCCGTTCATCCGCCTTTTTCAGGACATACTCAGGAGCAGAATCGAACGGGGAGCTGTCGGGCGAAAAGTATGAACAGAGCAGGTCAAGGGTCGGGATCTTCGAAAACGGGTTGACGAACGCAGTCCGATATCGGGGCACCACATAGAGGTCGCTCATGCCGGCATCCACGAATTTGAACAGGCTTGACCCATCAACCCGTTCGCCGAGCGTCAGGATGCGGTCAAGATGCTTTTTGCCCTGAATAACGAAGTTCAGGGTTTTGAGCCTGCCGTCGCCTCCGACATAACGGAAGTTGAGCATGCGGATGCCGAGTTTGTCCACGATTTTTACGATGTCATCCTTTGTGAAATCCTTCCTTGGCTTGTCCAGAAGGCTCTCAAGGTTTGTTGTTTCATGGTTGATTGTATCGTCGCTCATCTTTACCTCCGTGAGAATTTTATGGTTAAGTTTTGGCTGTAGGTTGTCAAAAACGATGGTTATTGGGGGCGCCGATCGTATAAAGATCACAAATGCAGCTGAGTAGGAGGGCAGGGAGCATTAGCATGACTGTTTACCATCCGCCTGTATTGATTTCCCCCATGTTGGTGGATATAATTTGTTCCGACGGAGAGGTGGCCGAGCGGTCGAAGGCGGCGGCTTGCTAAGCCGTTGTAGGGGTTGCCCCCCTACCGTGGGTTCGAATCCCACCCTCTCCGCTTAATTTTTTAGAAGAACCTCCCGAAAAAGACCGCATAAATCAGCCCTATCACAAATGTAACGGTCACAGGCCACACGAGTTTGTTATAGACATCCTTGAGCGAAGCGCCGTAGTAGTCCGCAGAAAGGACGAGGCACAGGTGAACAGGGCTCAGCAGCACCCCTGTGAAACCGGCAAGATAAGCCACCATGAAATTGGCCCAGTTGCCAGTTATCATTGTCAGTATCAACGGGAATGAGATCCCTACATAAGCGAACGAGATGCCTGTAAGTATTCCCACCACGAACGGCGTTGCCGCCACGGCGACGATGTCAGGCAAATTTAGCATGGCCACCATCCGCGGCAATGTGCCTATTGCGCCCGACACCTGAAGCACCTTTTTGAATATCATGACCGAGAGGATGAGGACGACGATCTTCAAAGATACCCCTCTTTTCAAAAGTTT
>JALVZN010000128.1 GCA_027037615.1 Caldifarciminota bacterium
GCGGATTTACCGAGATATTCAAAAACCGTGTCGTCGTGCCGTTCAACGGCTCATATCTCGATTTCAACCATGTGTTGAGGCATGAGCTCGTTCATGTCTTTCAGTTCCACATCTTTTACAAAGGGGTAAAATCCTACCATATCCCGCCCTTCACGATGTCGATCCCGTTGTGGGTGATGGAGGGCATGGCCGAATACTTCTCATGGGGAGGCTGGAGCCCTGATGCGGAAATGTTCATGCGTGATCTTGTTTTGAACGATAAAGTTGTTCCCATAGAGGAGCTTGAATATTACGGGGGATGGCTCATTTACAAAGAGGGGCAGGCGATTTTCTGTTTCCTCAACGATGTATATGGCCCTGAAAAAACGAGGGAGTTCATCTACCAGCTTAAAATGAGCGGCAATGTGGACAAGGCTTTCAAAAAAGTGACGGGGAAAGATGCCGCTGAACTCAACGACGAATTTTCGGTCTACTTGAAGAAAAAGTTCTTCCCATCCGTCGAGCAATTTGAATTCCCCATTGAAGGGCGTCGCATTACTGAGGGCGAAAGCAGTGGCTTCCTGAATTTCGGGGTGCTCTCACCGGATGGTGGCAGGATCGCCTTGATATCCGACCGGTCCGGATACACCGACATCTACATAGTGTCTGCGTTTGACGGTAGAATCGAGAAAAAACTGGTTGAGGGAGAAAAATCCCCGTCTTTCGAGAACCTCCATCTTGTGAGGCCCAGCCTTAGCTTCTCGAAGGATGGCCATCTACTTGTTTTCACGGCCAGCAGAGGCGGATACGATGCCATTTATGTTTTTGATGTGGAAAATGATAAAAAAATCGCTGAGCTGAGGCCTGAACGCCACACGGTTTGGGCAATTGACGGCGATGGAAATGTGGAGAAGATCGGAAAATTGCCGATAGAATCGGTTTATGAGCCCGTATTTTCTCCGGATGGAAATAAAATCGCCTTTGTTGGAATCCAGTCGGCACAGTCTGACCTGTTTATGTATGACTTCGAGGAAGATAGGCTTTACAGGTTAACGGACAACCCATTTGACGAACGCACCCCTGTGTTTTCAAAAGACGGAAAAACGATTTACTTCCTGACAGATTTTCAGGGTAGGAGTTGGGATGGCCACTTCGGAAGTTATGCGATCTATGGATATTCGCTCGAAAACAACGAGTTATATCGGTTATCCCCGTTTTTGGGCGACATAAATTCGCTCACACTTCTGAACGATTCCCTTCTCGGCTTCACGGCTGTGTTGAGAGCGGCCAGAAATGTCTTTGCCTTTGACATAAAGCACGCCACGACCTTTCAAATAACGGATTTCCCGAGCAACATAAGGTTGATTTCGGCCGATAGTTCCTGTTCTGAGCTCGGTTTCTCTGCAATCGACAAGGGTAAGTGGTCATATTTCGTGTTATCCAATCCACTTGACAGGCTAAAACCCGTGGATTTAGAGGCTGTGCCCGAGCAATATGTCGCCCTCGACACGGTTGAACATGCCACGAGCTCATACAAAACCCGCTACTCCGTCGATTGGGTTCAGGGGATACTGGAATATGAGACATCCACAGGTTTATCCGGCTGGATGACCGTGGGGCTGTCTGACGAGCTTGGCAACCACAGGATGGCCATTTCAACAGACAGGTATTCAGGTAATACCAATCTTTATTTCCAGTATGCTGACCTTACGAGGCGTGCCGATTTCTATGTCTCAGCGTTCCACTACTGGGATTGGGGGCTACTCTCCTACTACGCTTTCTATCGACAAAGGAATTTGGGGCTTTCCGCCGGCATCACATACCCGTTCAGCAAGTTTTCAAGGCTCGATTTCGATGTAACATTCAGGCATCCAACGGATTACATCTATGTTTACGATGAGAATTTGGGAGGATTTTACCTCTACGATGTGAGAGGATACAATTCGCTTGAGCTGACCGCTTCTTATGTCGTCGATCGCGCGCTTTACACATATTTTGGCCCGCTGTCAGGCGACAGAGGCGCAATTGAAATCCACACGGAAGCGCTGTCGCCCTACAAATTCTCTTACGCGCTCTTTGATTACCGCAAATATTCTCCAATTTCTCAGCGTTCGCTCCTTGCCACGAGGGTGATGGGCGGTCAGACAATGGGCGAATACGCGCCTATGTTCTGGCTTGGAGGCCCGTCCACTTTGAGGGGATACTACTTTTACGAATTTGGCGGCAGGAACTTCGTCCTGACCAATTTTGAGTTGAGAGTTCCTTTCATCGACACCTTAAAGCTGTCTTTCCCGTTCCCGATACAGTTTGTGGGAATTCGGGGCGTCCTGTTCATGGACATCGGAGGAGTGAACATCGGCAGGAGTTTCCGTGCTTTCGAGCCTGATCAGTGGGGCGATCCTACTTTCAAGGACATAAAAGCCGATGCGGGCTATGGTTTCAGGATCTACCTTGCCCCCGGCCTCGCACTAAGATTTGATTTCGCTAAGAAATTCAATTTCACAGGTCTCACAGGGCCGACCATGTATTACATGTCGATAGATTGGGATTATTGACGCATCCTTTCCTTCTTGGACGATGCCCACTGGATAAGCTCATCGTAACTCATCGTGTTGATGATCGATTGCGGTGTGCTCCAGCCCCTTCTTGCGGTTCCAACGCCTAACACCATCATCCAGAGCTGGCCGATGTTGTGGGCGTCCGTGCCAATCGAGAGTTTGACGCCCGCCTCATTCGCTTTCCTGACATTAACATCTCTAAGGTCAAGCCTGTCGTAGTAAGCGTTTATCTCAAGCGCTGTGCCGGTCTCAGCAGCTTTCTCTATGATCCTATCGATATCGACCTGATAGCCCTCTCGCTGCGAAATGAGCCTGCCGGTCGGGTGGCCTATGACATGGACATACGGATTTTCCATGGCTCGAAGTATTCTCTCCGTGACATCCTCATCCTTGCGCCATGTGTGGACAGATGCGACCACAAAATCAAGCTGTCTGAGCACCTCATCGGGGTAGTCGAGGCTGCCATCCGAAAGGATATCAACTTCGGTTCCAGCCAGAAGCTTGACGCCATCGAGCGATTTGTTGAGCTCACGGATGCGTTCGATCTTCTCCTTAAGCCTATCGATTTCTAAGCCATGTGCGTATTTTGCGCTCACGGAATGATCGCACACGGCGATATACTCATAGCCGAGTTCGCGGGCTCTTTCCGCTATCTCCTCAAGGGTAGCTGTGCCATCCGAATAACGGGAATGGACATGCAGATCCCCTTTTATGTCCTTAAGTTCGACGAGAAGGGGCAGTTTACCGGCAGCCGCCGCCTCAATCTCGCCCCAATCTTCACGGAGTTCGGGCGGAATCCAAGGAAGTCCGACGGCCTTGTAAACCTCAGCTTCATCTTTGCCGGCTATCATCTCATCGCCTTTAAACACGCCGTATTCCGAAATTTTCAACCCCATGGCTTTGGCTATCGTGCGGATATGCACATTGTGCTGTTTTGAGCCTGTAAAATACTGCAAAGCAGCACCATAGCTCTCCTCAGGAACGACCCTGAGATCCACCTGATACCGATCGTGGAATATCGCTGAGCCCTTTGTATCGCCTGATGCGAGGACGCGGGTGACGCCCGGCAGGTGGACGAAGTAGTCTATTATCTTTCTGCCATCGGTGCCTGTTGTCAGGATGTCGAGGTCTCCGACGGTCTCCTTCATCCTTCGGAATGAGCCACATGCGGAGATGCGGTTGACCTCGTCAAGCTTTCCCATGGCCTCGATAATCTCGTTAACCAGCGGGAAAGCGAGCCCTATGGGTATCCTGTCACGCATCCTCTCATAGAGTTCCAGCCCCTTCTTGATGTTCTCGATCTTTTTAGGCCCCATGCCCGGCAATCTGGCAAGGCTGCCGTCTTCCAGCACCCTTTTGAAGTCCTCAACTGTCCTGACGCCAAGTTTGTCGTATGCGAGCCTTAGAGTTCTCGGCCCAATCCCCTGCACATCTAACAATGTGAGCAGCTCCTGAGGCACCATGGACATAACTTCTTCATACTTATGCATGTGGCCGGTCTCAAGATATTCCGCTATCTTCTGCGCTATCCGTTCTCCTATCCCGGGAATGGCCTTGAGCGCCTTGACGCCTCCCCTGCGGTAAACTTCCTCGATGTCTTCGGGATAATCCTCGAGCACACGAGCAGCTTTCCTGTAAGCTATCACTTTAAATCTGTTCTCATCAAGGAATTCCAGAGCATCGGCCATGCGGTCAAACATCTCAGAAAGGACTTTGTTTTTGTTCATATCGTATCACCCCTTGAGGGAAATGAGATCAAAAGTCCGTTTTGCCTGTGAATTTGAATTTCCTGACCTTCAAAGCGGGCACAACGATGCCACCCATCCCTCTCATCCCATACCATGACACATGGGATACTGTTTCAGCTTTATCTCCGAGGGCCTCAACTTCGGAAAGCGATTCGAGCATGGACTGAGTGAACCTGAGGTTTTTCAACCCCTTGCTGATTTTCCCGTTTTCTATCAGGAAAGTTCCACCTCGCGTCATCCCTGTAAGCGTAAAGGACATGATATCAACAACATTCACATAATGGAGCATGGTGACGAGGACCCCCCTCTCGGTTGAGCGGATCATCTCATCGATCGAAGCAGTGCCTTCCTTGACGACCATGTTCAGCCCGGACGGCCATGAAGAGAACGGGGAGGCTGCGTTGCCGGTTGATTTCTTGCCTTCTTTTGCGGCGGTTCTGCGGTCGTAGAAGAAATTTTTGAGCACGCCGTTCTCCACAACGACGATTTTCTGGCGAGGCACACCTTCAAGGTCGAATATGTAGGGGAATCCGCGCCTGTCGAACGGATCATCGGCTATCGAAATCTTCTCGTCGAACACCTTTTGGCCAAGTTTCCCTTTGAGGAAGCTTCTGCCTTCCTGAACAGCTTTAGCTGAAAGTCCCATGTAGTTGAGGAACATGAAGATGTCTGAAGCGGCAAGGGGCTCAAAGATGACAGTGTAAACTCCCGGCTCAATCTCGGATGGATTTTCGGACAGTTCGACCTTACGAGCCACCTTCTCGGCGAGCTCAACGGGGTCTATCAGCTTAACATCCATCGAAGATGCCTGCGCCCAGCCCGTTCCACCTGCCTGACCAAACCCTGTCACGCTGAGGTCAGCCTTCGTGGCAGCGGCGTAGAGCTTCAAGCCCGCACTGTTCGCAATCACGAGCTCCAGATCGCCCGTAGCAAACGCCCCATAAGCGTTAACATTCTCGGGATTAAGGATTTCAATGATTTTCCGTATCCCTTCAGCCCTCATAGAAGCGGGGTAATTGGCGGTTTCTTCGTAATAGGTTTTGATCGGTGGCTCAGGGATTTCCTCAGGTTCCTTAAGGTCTGGCAGATCAGGATGTTCAAGCATCTGTTTCGCCATCTTCTCGCTTTCCCTGACCACATTTATAAGTCCTTCCCTGTCTATGCGGTTGGTCTCAGCGACGCCCGCCTTTTTGCCGAACCTCGACCTCACGCTCACATTCACCGCTTCAATGGCCATGTTCTGATGTATCATTGAGTTTGCGTATCTCGTGAGGTAAGAGTTTTCGGTGTTGATAACGATCTCAATGCCATCGGACTCGTAAGCCCGAAGGATCTCGTCAACGATTTCAAATAACCTCTCTTTCCCTATCACTTCAAGCCTCCTGATTTTGAATTTCTATTATAACCCTGTAAATTCGAGGTTTCAGCTTGTGGGAGACATAGTCGTTATGTGGTGGTGAGGAGGGGAGTTAGATTTGATTTTTGGTGTTTGTGGAGATAGAATTGTCAGGAAATTTTAAACTTGTGAGAGAGGATTATGAGCGAAAAAAACAGGACGCTGCGGGTAAAGATAAGGACATTAACGCCTTTGTGGACCGGCGGCGTGGACGGCACGATGGACCGCATCCACGAGACCGGCATCATCGGTTCACTCAGATGGTGGTATGAGGCGATTGTGAGAGGCTTGGGAGGAAGTGCGTGCGACCCGAGCGAGCACAAGTGCTTTTTTGATGCGGAGGAATATCGGAAGAGCAAGGCCATTGACGAGCGTCAACGGCTTCGGGATGCTGGTTTGTGCGATGTGTGTCAAGTGTTTGGAGCAACGGGTTGGAAAAGGCGGTTTAAATTGGAGGTACGTCCCATGAAAGGTGAGTTTGACATCGCCGAGGGTATGTTTCCCAGCGGGCGGGTTCATCCGGACAAGAAAAATCTTTACCGCACAGGTGGGTGGCTTTTGCGCGGCGGCTATCATGGTGAGCTGGAATTGAAGTTCATCGGCGACGAAAAGGTGCTGTGGTGTGAAATTTTGCCCGTGTTGCTTTTCATAGAACTATGGGGAGCATTAGGCCCTAAAACATCGCTTGGATATGGTGTGTTTAATATCCTATCAATCAATGGGTTCCAGAGGCCCACAGATGGGAGTTGGCGCAAATTTCTGAAAAACAGCCAGAACATCCAGAATTGCTCGAGGCCGGTAGGGCAATGGTGGTGGGGTAATCACACATCATTTTCTTCAAATTCAAACTATCAAGGCATTTTGCCTGCTCTTACCAATATGTTTTTCTCCAAAGTGCGATTTTCACCTCAACAATCTGACCAAGATGAGTGGTGGAAACAGTTTGATGAGATCAAATGGCTTGAAAAGGGGGAAGTTCCTGAGGATAAGGCAACCTGGACGGGTAGGAAACAACAAAAGCCCAAAGGACCTTATGAAATTTTTAATCCCCTGCCCATTGCTCGTATAAAGCACTGGATGGATAGTCATCACACCTTTCCAATAGCGCCAATTCTACGCAATCGTTTACGATATGGCTCTCAATCTATTTGTGATGGAAATGGAGAAAGTAGGTGGTGCAATTTTGTGTTTGGTACAGTTCAAGGCAAAAGCCCCGTATGTGGTTATTGCGGCACTCCGGTGCGCCGAGACAAAAAAGGCCAAAATCGCTGGTGGTGCAGCGTCGGAAGGGTCTTACTGGATAATTCGATGGTTATTCACGATGCAAAGCGAATCCAAAGCAAAATCCGTATCTCGTGGGCTTATCAAACAAATGACATAAATTGGGAAGTACGTATCTGGGGATGGTTACCAGAAAATCATTATCAAAATCAGCATAATAACCAGCGAGAAAATTTCCTGCGAAAATTAAAAAACGTTTTGGGTATTAATGGCGACAATTCGAGCAAATGGCACACACCTAAAACTGAGAACAATAGTAATCAACTCTGGCAGGACATGAAACTTTCCAATCCTAAAGCCTGCTGGTTTGAGAAACACCCGAATGAGAGTAGAGAAGATTATTTGAAGGCATTACTGCAATGCAATTGTGAAGGAGGATAATATGAAACAGACTCCTGACCTCAATGAGCTTGTTCACCATTTAAAACAAGCTCTGGGCGAGCAACTGGATGCGGTGGTGCTTTTCGGCTCACGCGCGCGAGGCGATGCCCGTCCCGATAGCGACTGGGACATCCTGATGGTGGTGAAAGGACTCCCACGTAGCCCATTAAAACGCCAAAAATTGTGGTTACAGGTTGCACCTGATCCTTGGCGTCTTCTGGCCGATCCGTTCCTGCGCACCCCTGAAGAATGGTATGACCATCCTT
>JALVZN010000129.1 GCA_027037615.1 Caldifarciminota bacterium
ATAGGCACAGCCGATGCCATTGAGAGATTCAAAGAGGTAGAATGATGAAAGGGGAAAACGGCAACGCAATCAGTTCCGAGATGGACAAAAAAGAAGCAATTGAGATGGCCAAATTTTACATCGTGTCGGGGCAATACTCGCGGGCAAAGGAGCTGCTCCAGGACATCATCTCGAAGGATCCGGATAACACCGATGCCCTGTTCAATCTCGGAATACTTTACGAACTAACCAACGATCTTGATCGAGCCATCGATATGTTCAGGAATTTGCTCGAACTTGATCCGGAAAACCGCGAGGCAGAGCGACATCTGTCAAAATTGCTGGAGATGTGACATGGAAAACATCAGGGGAGAAATAGAGCGCATTCACAGCGTCAGGGAACGCATCCTGACAGAGCTTTCTAAGGTCATAGTTGGACAGAGCGATGTCATAGACGACCTCATAACCACCCTTTTTTCAGGCGGCCATGCCCTGATAGTCGGCGTTCCGGGGCTGGCCAAAACCCTGCTTGTGAGAAGCCTTGCATCGATACTCGACCTGAAATTCTCGAGGATCCAGTTCACCCCTGACCTCATGCCATCCGACATAATCGGTTCGGACATCCTTCAGGAGAATCCGGAGACCGGCGAAAAGACATTCAGGTTCATACCCGGCCCCATCTTTGCCAACATCATCCTCGCCGATGAGATCAACAGGACGCCTCCGAAAACTCAGGCCGCACTGCTGGAAGCTATGCAGGAGCTCAAAGTCACATCCGGTGGAAAGGACTACTACCTCGAAAAGCCGTTCTTCGTGCTCGCAACCCAGAACCCGATAGAGCAGGAGGGCACTTATCCGCTGCCAGAAGCCCAGCTCGACAGGTTCATGTTCGAGATACACATCGATTATCCAAACGAACAGGAAGAAAAGCAAATCGTCACATCGACGACCGGCCCGCAGGATGTCGGGCTTAAGCCGGTTGTCTCAGGCAAGGAGATCCTACAAATCCAGCAGACGGTCAGGAAAGTGCCTCCACCTGAGCATGTTGTCGATTACGCTGTGCGCCTCGTGCGCTCAACCCGCCCGTCGTCCACAGAGGCACCCGATTTCGTCAAAAGCTATGTGGAATGGGGCGCCGGGCCGAGGGCATCGCAATACCTCATTCTGGCCGCCAAGACGAGGGCACTCTTAGACGGGAGGCCAGCACCGACAACAAACGATGTGAAATCGGTCGCAAAACAGGTGCTCAGACACCGCGTGATAGTCAACTTCGCCGCCGAAGCGGAAGGCATCACATCCGATGACATCATCGAAAGGTTGCTTGACACAATCGGTTAGCTTATAAACACGCCATGATTTTGCCGCGCGACATAGAGCTCCGCTTTCCACACATCCACAGCGTGCATGCGTCTGCGGGCTCAGGCAAAACCTACCTTCTTTCGGCAAGATTTGTCCAGTTCCTGCTCTCGCCCCACATAAACGCCGAACTGCGAAACACGCTCGCAATAACATTCACCAACGAGGCCACCGCCCAGATGAAGAAGCGCATCATAAACACCCTGAAAAAGATGGCGCTCACGCCGAATGCCCCCGATGTGCAGCCCATAATCGAGATAATCTCGGTCAACAGGCAGAAACTACCTAAAAGAGCGCGGGACAAGGTGTTCGAGATACTGAAGGACTACTCCGAGTTTCAGGTCAGGACGATCGACAGCTTCATCAACTCGATCGCAAAATCGACATCCTTCGAGCTCGGCCTGACATCCGAATTCGAGATCGAGACCGACCGCGACGCATACTACCAGCTCGCAATTGACAGGTTGATGGAAAAAGCCGCCACAGATACCGCCGTGCGCTCAACTTTCATGGAGTTCATACAGGGGAAATTGACAAAAGAAGGTGGATGGGACATCGGCTCTGAAATCCTCAAGCACACATCAAAACTCCTCAATCAGGAGGCTGCAACAGGCAGAACCTACCATTTCACAGCGGGGGAAGTGCACAATGACCTGTTGAAAAGGCTGAGGGGACTTGTCTCTGAATTCCTCAAACAGGTGGAGCCTTACAAGGATTGGTTCAAGAAGAATGCGATCAAAGGGTTCCGAAAATTCGTTGAAGGAAACGACAGCTTTCCCCAGAGCAGTTATTTCTACAAAAATTCGATCAGGGAAGTGGTCAAAAATGAAGCTGGCGAACTGCCACCGAGCATCCACGATTTGTATGACGAGATCAGGGAGACAGCGGAGATGACCGCTTTCGCCCATGCTGCGTCGAGCTTCCACTACTACAACAAGTTCCTCCAGCTGTTGCGCGGCGAAGTCGAGGTGTTGAAGCGGAAGAACCGCATCATCTTCATGGACGACATCAACCTGACCGTCAGGAAGCTGTTGGCTGACATGGAAGTGCCTGAGGTGTTTTTCAAGCTCGGCGAACGCATAGCCCACTTCCTCATAGACGAATTTCAGGACACGAGCCTGCTCCAGTGGAACAACCTGAAGATGCTGATCGAAAATGCGTTGTCGGAAGGCGGCTCCCTTTTCGTCGTCGGCGACCAGAAGCAGATGATCTATCGGTTCAGGGGCAGCGAAATCGGCATCATGGACAGGGTTATCGACCGCTCGACTTTCCCCAGCGTGGAGTCGGAAGCCTTCAGGATTTTCAGGACAAACTACAACTGGCGGAGCAGGGAGAACATCGTCGAGTTCAACAACGAGGTATTTTCGCCGCAAAACCTGCGCAATTCGCTCGGAAAATCTGACCTTCACATCGAGGAGATAGTCTCAATCTATGAAGACGGACAGCAGGACATCCCTCCATCGCTGAAAGAGCTGAGGGCAGGCGGCTTTGTGAATGTCATACCACTGGAATTAGATCGGGAAGACGATCACGAGGAAGCGCTCAAAAATGAGTTCATGAAGGTAATCGGTGAGGTGACGGGCAGGCGTCCCCTTTCCGACATCGTCGTGCTTGTCAGAAAGCATGATGAAGGCGAGCGTATCTCGGGATGGCTGCTTGAGGCCGGGATACCGGTCATCTCGGCGAGGTCGCTCGACATCAGGAACAACCGCCTCATAAACAACCTCATCGGATTCCTGAAGTTTTTGAACATGCCGATCGACAATGTGAGCTTCTCGGCCGCCATCACAGGGCCGGCCTTCCTCGCTGCATCGGGACTTGACGCTGAGGCGCTCGTGAAATGGCTCCGCTCGGCTAAAGAGGGAGACCGGCCGTATTATCGGCTGTTCCGTGAGGACTACCCTGAGGTCTGGAGCGAGCTGATAGAGCCGTTTTTCAGGCTCGTGGGCTACCTGTCAACCTACGACCTGCTGCGCCAGACGATAGCTGAGTGGCGTATCACCGAAAACTTCCCGTGGGCCAATGCGTTCCTTGCCCATCTCCTCGAGACGGTGCACAGGCTGGAGGAGCAGGGGCACGGCGACCTGTCAAGCCTCATAGAGCTCATCGATTCGGGCAGCGACGGCATCTTCTCCGTCAGCTTCCCTCAGGAATTCAACGGCGTCAGAATCATGACGATGCATGCGGCCAAAGGTCTTGAATTTCCCGTCGTTATCATCCCGTTCGTGGGGTCATCAAAAAACAAGAAGGACGACAAGCGGCCGATCGAGTATCGGGACGGGGACCAACTCAAATTGCTCAATGTCTTAAAGGCTCATGCAAGGGCGAAAAACCTTAAGGAGATATACGAGAGAGAGCAGACGCATAAGCTGATAGACGAGCTGAACTTGCTCTATGTGGCGTGCACTCGTGCTGTGGATGAACTTCACATTATCGTTAGTTACGAAATGGAGAAAAACGGCAGCGTGAAGGTCGGCATTGCCCGCCTGTTCCTCGGGGAAACGCCCCACCCCATTCAAAAAGGCGCCCCGTTGCGGCGCGCGGCGGCTTCCGCCCGCGCGATGGAACACCTGAACATCAACACGCGCGGGATAGAGGCATGGCAAAAACGATTTGTCAGGCAAAAGATCTCCATATCCGACATCAAACACGACCGTATCAAAGCCATCAAAAGGGGCGATCTCGTTCACGGCGCACTCGCAAGGATAAGATGGCTGCCCGACAGCGAGGATGAGATTAACTCGGCCATATCGAAAGCACTGGAGACGGAGATCAAACTGCGAGGCTGGAAATCGTTTCTGTCGGAAATAAAAGACATCTCCGAACAGGTCACCTATGCGTTGATAGATTCCGGTGCGATAAGATGGTTCAGGGACGCGGGCGGCGATACGGTTGCAACGGAATACGAAGTGGTCGATCGGTGGGGCAAGACTTTCCGCCTCGACCGAATTGTGTTCAGAAAAAATCTTATCGAGATAGTCGAGTTCAAAACGGGCGAAGAATACACAGACGAACACATAACGCAGGTCAAACGATATGAGAATTTGATCAGGTCGATCTACCCGCAAAAAAGGGTAAAGAGCTACCTGTTCTACATTGACGAATCCGTTGTCAGAGAACTGCCTGAGAGTTTGATTTGAGAGGTAAAGTGAGCCTGTAGCGTCAAATCAAGCTGTCTATGAGCCCTGCCCTGTGGGCGAATGGCAATCCTGAGGGTAGGTTGGGGCATCGCATTTTGCCTCCAACCGGTGGAATGCATCCATCCACAAGAACTTGAGCTTTCAGGATTGACATACCTCTCCCTTTTTGTTATCTATGCCACATGTATTTGTATTTGTTTATGCTTAAGGATGTGATTGAACTCGAAAGCTGATACTTCAGTTTTTATGATGTCGTTCATGGATGGTTGTTTACGCAGCCGATTTTTTGAAGCGCTTTTCGTCTGGACAGGAAATTCATAACTTTTGTGTTATGGTTCTGTTCCACCTACCACCCTCTGCTGCCGTAAATGCGGTGGCAGAGGGTAAATTATTGGCAGACAATGTGACAGGAGGTGCTGGCCAATGAAGAAAAAAATCAGATTGAGCTATTTACATCTCGTTTCAATTGCGTATCTTGCTGCTTTGATCGTCTCGGGATGTGGCCCGCGCACGGCTGTGCCCCTGAGGCATCGATATCCAGATAGCCTCGCCGTTAACGAGGTGTATCGGATAATCCCGCGCATAGGCAAGAGCCGTGTTTTCGGCCATTTCACAGCGATGAAATACGGCGTAAGCGAGGATTTTTTGATAATCGCCGACACAAACACGATAAAGTTCTTCCCGCTCGGCCCGCTTGTTAACACGCCTGTCCTTCTGAACGACGCCCTGTTCCCTGAGATCAAACTGCTGCTTGTGGATACCCCGAAGGTAATCGTGGATTCGGCGTTCAGTGGAGCATCGGACGAGGAGATCGAGATCTACGGAAAGGTGGATGTGTTCAAATTTAAGGCGAAATTCAGGAAAGGCCTGCCTCAAAAGGCCGTTGTGTCGGACAATCTCGAGGTTGAATTCAGCTCATTCAAAGCTGCGGGCACCGACCGATTTTATCCTCAGCATGTAGTGATCAGATCGCATAAGTTCGGTGTGATCGATGCCCGCATAGATTCCATAATCAAAACCCCTATCTCTTCAAAGTAGGCACGATTTTGGCGCCCTCAAGGGATGGGGGGAGGTGAAATTCGCCATCATCGTCAACGAGTTTCAGTATCGACTTGGTCGGGCACTTGGCGATGACCTTCTCGGCCTCTCCGTCAACCTGCCTGTGGTCGAGTATGATGGCAAGGTTATTCCTCATCTCCATGGAGCCCTGCGGCGCATTTCGCACACAGAGACGGCAGGCGATACAGGCGTAATCGCAATACTTGCGCGCATTGGCGCCCCTGTCTTCGTTCTTGCAAAGGACAAACACCTTCTGAGAGATGGGCACAAGCTCGATGATGTCTCTCGGACACGCCTCCACGCACAGGCCGCAGCCCGTGCATTTGTCACGGTCAACGAGCGGGATCCCTTTATCCGTCATGTGGATGGCGTCGAACGGACACGCCAGCACGCAATCGCCAAATCCGAGGCAACCCCAGTAACACTCCTTGTCGCCGCCGAGAGTGAAATGTGCGGCTCGACAGCTGTTTATGCCGTGGTATATCGCCCTGTCCAGTGCGGCCTCATCGGTGCCCTGACACATGACCTGTGCGACCTTTCGCTCCCCGACCTCGACACCTTCCACGCCGAGAACCTTGGCTATCTTTTCCACCACCTCAGCGCCACCGGGGGCACACTTATCGAACGGCACCCCTTCAAGGACGATGGCCTCGGCGTATGCGGCACATCCGGGATACCCGCACGCTCCGCAGTTGGCGCCCGGCAGGAGGGATTCGATCTCCTTTATGCGCGGATCCTCCTCAACTGCAAGCTTTTTGTAGGCCAGAAGCAGCACAATGGCGAACAGAAGCCCGATGCCGCCCATCGTGAGAAGTGAGATTATCGTCACGCTCATCGTATCAACCTCCTCCAAGCATCCCTGAGAAGCCCATGAAAGCGAGCGCCAGCAGACCGGCTATGATCAGCGTTATCCCTCCGCCTTTCAGCGGTTCAGGCACATCGGCGAACTCGATCTCTTCACGAATGCCCGCCATTATCGTCAGTGCAAGCGTGAAGCCGATACCGGCGCCAAACCCGAAGACCACATTTTCCAGCAGGTTGTAATTCCTCATCGAGCCCAGAAGCGCCAGCCCCAACACGATGCAGTTCGTCGTTATCAGCGGCAGGAATATGCCGAGCGCTTTGTAGAGGGACGGAATGACCTTTTTGAGGAACATCTCGACAAACTGGACAAGGCTTGCTATCACGAGGATGAACGACACGGTCTCAAGGAACTCAAGGTTGTAAGGTATCAGGATATATCGGTTTATCAGCCATGTGACGAATGCGGTCATCGTCATCACGAATGTCGCGGCAAATCCCATTCCGATGGCCGAGCTCGCTTTGCCTGAAACGCCCAGAAACGGGCAGATACCAAGGAAGTAGCTGAAAACAAAGTTGTTTACGAGGATGGTTGCGATCAAAATCAGCCAGATGTTGTTCATCTCATCCCTCCTCAGCTTTTGGATGCTTTAGCCTGAATCCAGCGCATCGTGCCCACCATCACGCCGAGTGTGATGAATGCGCCCGGCGGCAGAAGCATGACGACAAACGGGTGGAACCACGCGCCTAAGACCCTGTGGCCGAAAATCGTGCCAAATCCCAGCAGCTCCCTGACTATGCCCAACAGGATGATGACCCACGAATAGCCGATCGACATGCCGAGTGCGTCCGCAAGTGCGTAGTGGACGGGATTTTTCGACGCAAAAGCTTCCTGCCGCGCGAGGATGATGCAGTTCACCACTATCAGCGGGACGAAAGGCCCGAGGTTTTTCGATATTTCGGGGAAGTATGCCTTCAAAAACAGGTCGGCTATGGTGACGAATGTCGCAATTACGACGATGAACGAAGGAATCCTGACCTGATCGGGTATGATCTTGCGGATGATCGAGATTATCAGCGAGGAAAACACGAGGACGAATGTGACCGCAGCCGCCATGAAAACGCTGTTTATGGCCGTGTTGCTAACTGCCAACACGGAACACAGGCCCAGGAGGCCGACCAACACCGGGTTTTCCTTAACCAATCCGTTGACAAAAGCCTTTTTCATTTTCACCCTCCATCAACTTTGAATCTCGGACAGGGCCTTTTCTGCCCTGATTTTGGCCATGTTGATGATCGTGATGACGGCTTCCGATGTCTCCGTTGCGCCTGAGATGGCGTCGATCCCGTTCGGCCTATCATCGGATTTCAATGCGAGAGGGGGCGTTCGACCGTTGAATTGCGACCAGAAAGTCGAATCTCTGCCGTTCCCAAAAGCTTCTCCTTCTGCCATCTCAAGAATTTTTATGCCGATTATCCTGAAATCGCCTGCGTCCATCGCAACGAGCAGCTTGATCCTGTCCATAAATCCCGTGCCCCTCACGATGACGCCGATGATGCTGTCACCTGAGCCCCTGCAAGCCAGAAACGCATCGAGGCTGTCGGGCATTGGAATTGTCCTGCATCGCCTGATAGGACTGACGAATTCAGACATGTATTTCAGGCAGGTCGTATCGGGCTTTTCGGGTTTTCGCTCAGCCAGCGATACGGATTTCTCCTCTCTCACCCTTTTCCGTTTCTCTATCTTCCGATGTGTCCGAGCGGCTGATACAGCGGCCTTTTTTTCACCTTCATTCTGTTTTTGAGCCGCCTGACCGTGAGATTTTGGTGGACTGTAAGACGCACGCGGCAAAGATGATAGCAATTTCGATTGCGCTGTGTTTACGATCCTGACCACCGACCTCGATGATATGGTTGCGCCGGTTATGGCCTGAATTTCATGCTCGTTTACAGGCTTCTTGCCTTTCACCACCTCTATCGGCGGGACTCGCCCCACAAACTGCTTCTTGAACCACTCCTCCGTGATCCTGTTCCCAAGACCGGGCGTCTCAATGTTTTCTATGACTTCCAGCCCTGTCAATTTCGTCATGGTGGTGTCAAAACCGACCATCAGCTTTATCGGCCCCTGAAATCCGGAGCCTTCGATCAACACGCCGTAGCCAGCGATGTTACCGCTCGAATCCTTTGCCGTGAAGATGGTCGTGTATCGATCGACCTGTTTCGCCTCGTAAGATGCCACATTCGGGACGACCTTTTTAAGCGCTTTTCCCTTGGCGAGCTCAAGGTTTTTCTCTATCTTTGGACTGGTCTCCTCGTAGGCGAGGCCGAGCACCAGCCCGGAAATGAGGGCTATAACCGTCAACACAAGGACCATTTTTATCTCAATTCTCATCTCATCCCTCCGATAAACCTGCCTGTTCCGAACCTTCTCGGAACGAAAATCCTGTCGATCCACGGCCTTATGGCGTTCGCTATCAGGATGGAGAACATCACGCCTTCCGGATAACCGCCCCAGATGCGTATGACTATCACCAGAATGCCGGCGATAATCCCATAAACCACTCTGCCTTTGCGCGTGAGGGGCGAGGCCACCATGTCAGTGATCATGTAAAATCCGCCCAAGAGCAGGCCTCCGGCGAGGAGATGAAACAGCGGATCGGGGTATTTCTGCGGGTTTATCAGCCACAATATCCCGCCCAGCACGAAGACGGTGCCGATGTAGGAGAACGACAGCGCCCAATCGATTATCTTCTTGTAAATCAGAAAAAATCCACCTATGAGTATGGCGAAAGCGGATGTCTCGCCGAGCGAGCCGCCTGTGTTGCCCCAGAAAAGCTTTGCATAAGGGGTTATTTGATGGCTGAACTTGGCAAGTGCGAGCGGCGTCGCAGTGGTTATCGCATCAGGCGGATATGTCCAGTAAAACGGCTTGACCCATGTGGTCAGCGCCACGGGGAATGCCGCCATCAGGAATGCACGGCCGAGGAGTGCGGGATTGAAGATGTTCTGGCCAAGTCCGCCGAAAACCTGTTTTCCGAATATTATCCCGAATGCTGCTCCCACAGCGCCCATCCACAGCGGAAGTCGAGGGGGCAGGACGAGCGCAAGGATGATGCCTGTGATAACCGCACTGCCGTCAAATGCGGCAGATGTGTCCTTCTTCCTCGCTTTGAGGAACAGCCACTCGGAACCGACGGCCGTTATCGTGCATACCGCAATCAGGGCAAGTGAATAGAGGCCGAAAAAGTAAACTGCGGCGATTATCGGCGGCAGCAGGGACAGAACCACCATCCACATTATCTTACGCGTGTCCTGCTGCATCTTTATGTGTGGGGCAGGTGTCAGTATGAGAAGTTTTCTATCTTCTTTTTTAGGCATGGGATGACCTCCCTTCCATTTTTACCTCCTCAGCCGTAGCTCGGCTTTGCCATACTTGAAATACTGAACAAGCGGTATGTTCGACGGGCAGACATAGGAGCAGGAGCCGCACTCTATGCAGTCGAAAAGCCCGATTTTACGGGCATCGTCAAATCTGCCAGCTTTTATGAACTTTGCCATTGTCGTGGGCATCAGGAACATGGGACACACATCCAGACATCTGCCGCACCTTATGCATGGGCCTTCCTGGGTCAGAACGACATTTTTCGCACTGAACACGACGATTCCGGATGTGCCCTTAATCACAGGGACATCGAGCGAATACTGGGCAATGCCCATCATGGGGCCTCCGTTTATGACCTTGGCGGGATCCTCTTTAAACCCGCCGCTCTCATCGATCAGGAACCTGAACGGCGTGCCTATCCTAACCATGTAGTTGCCCGGGCCTGCCACTGCATCGCCGGTCAGCGTGGTGACACGCTCGATGAGCGGCCTGCCGAACCGGACGGCCTGATAGATTGCGCGCGCCGTCCCAACATTCTGAACCACCACGCCCACATCCATGGGCAGCCCGCCTGAGGGGACTTCCCTTCCGAGTATCGCCTTTATGAGGTGCTTTTCCGAACCCTGAGGATACTTGGTTGGCAGCTCGACAACCTCGAATTGAGGGAATTTTTTGAACGCTCGGCGCATCTCCTTGATGGCTTCAGGCTTGTTGTCCTCTATCCCGACAAACCCGCGCCTGGCGTTTACAGCCTTCAGCACGAGATAGCTCCCGTCGGCTATCTCATCGGCGTATTCCCTCATAAGCCTATCATCGGCCGTGAGATATGGCTCGCACTCTGCGCCGTTGATGATCACAAACTCGATCGGCTTGTCCGCAGGAGGAGACAGCTTCACATGCGTCGGGAAAGCCGCACCTCCCATTCCCACGATGCCGGCCTCCCTGACTATCTCGACTATATCCGACGGGGCGGTGTTCAGATAGTCCTCCCTCTCTTTCAGCTCAATCCATGAATCCTCGCCGTCTGCCTCTATTATCACGGCCGGTGTGCTTCTGCCTGCTACAGGATGCGGATGATCGAGGATGTTTTTCACCTTTCCTGAAGTTGGAGCGTGTATGTTGGCTGAGATAAATCCGTTGATCTCGCCAATTTTCTGACCGGCCAGAACCTTATCCCCTCGCTTGACGAGAGGCGAGGCTGGCGCACCAGCATGCTGTTGTAACGGAACATAAAGGACTTCAGGGATTCCCGCTCTGCGAATAGGTTTATCGGCGGTGAGTTTCATGTAGGGTGGATGCACACCGCCTTTAAACCCTCTTAGGATTGCCATTCCCTTGCTCCTTTTTGTGTATTTATGCAAACCTTTAGAAAAGGACATATAGTGATGGAGTGATATGTTAAAGCCATGAGTTGCACAAAGCAATTGGATTTCAATTTCGGCGTGCACTCGACGGACGGAGTTGAGGAGTTGTGGCTCGATTGGAACCTTTCTCCTGAAATTTGAGGTTCATCGCTTATGTTGACACAGTTCATGGTATCTATTATCATACACAGCCGAAATTTGGTGGGGCCGTAGTTCAGCCTGGTTAGAACGCCGGCCTGTCACGCCGGAGGTCGCGAGTTCAAATCTCGTCGGCCCCGCCATTTTTTATATGCGAGCCTGCCATACTACCCGCCATTTGCCCATGTCGTTCGGATCTTTTACTTTCAGGATGATTATCCCGCTTATGTTGCTGGACCATCTCTCGCGATATTTTATCATGACGATGTCCCTTTTCAGGAAGGAGACATCTCTGGCGTCCTTGCAGACCCACCCTTTGGGCGAGTCGAACGCCACCAACTTGCTGAGTTCCTTGCCATTGTCGTCGAGAATCGTCTGGAGCGCCTGTTTCTGGAAATCGCTAAGCCTCGGCTTCCAGTAGTCGAGCTGCGAGTGGAGTTCAGCGACGGTGTCGGATAGCCTGTCGAGCGTTTTTACCAGCTCACTGATCCTCACATTCGCAGATTCCACCTGCGTCCGATAGAATTTGAAGCTGTCAACGCATGTGGCGTATCTCCCTTTTAGCTTCGAGTATTCCGCTTGAAGCGCACTTAGATTGCTGCGTAGTATGTCATTCTCCTCCTGAAGGTGTTTGATTATCTTCCTGTCCCTGTTGCAGGATGTCGATAAGAGCAGCAGAGACACAGCCGCCAAAATCAAAATCCTTTTCATGAATACACCCCCTTTTAATTCATTCTCATTGTGATTGGAAATCTTAAAGGCTTGGATTGAGACAGTAAAACTCAGCATCCACATGCAAACTTTTAGAAATCAATCCTATCAGGCAGTTACGAGCCATCTCTTTCCTTGACAGTCCCATCTTAGACTGGTATTTTAGGAAATTCCTGAGAGAGATAAGGAGCTGAGGCTATGAGAAAGAGGAAAGAGCACTGGAGCAGTGGAATCCGAAAAAGGCTGGTGGAAGCTATGAAGAGGGAAAAGGAGTATCGCGAGAAACTGCTCAGGCTTGCAGCAGAATTTGAGAACTACAAGAGAATCGTCGAGAAGGAGAAGGCGTCGATAAAAGATGCAGCGGTCGAAAAACTTGTTTATGATCTCGCCCCGATTTTGAACAATTTTAAGCTGGCATTGGACGCCATAAACGATGCCAGCGATGAAAAGAATCTTGAGTCCCTGATGAAAGGTGTGCAAATGATTTACACGCAGCTTGTTTCAGTCCTTGAGGGGCATGGCATAAAGTTGATTGAGGCTGAAGGTGAGGATTTTGACCCGCGGTTCCACGAGGCGATAGAGGTGATCGAGACGGATGAAGTGGGACCCGGAAAAGTTGTTAAGCAATACGAGCCCGGCTATCTTTTCAAAAACAAGTTGATAAAACCTGCAAGGGTAGCCGTCGCAAAACCAAAACAGGAAAAGGAGGATGGGAGAAATGGCAAAGAAAGTGATCGGGATTGATCTTGGCACAACTAACTCCGTTGTTGCAGCGGTTATAAATGGAGAGCCCGTCGTTATCCCCAATCTTGAAGGCGAAAGAGTTACTCCGTCGGTTGTGGCATTTAAAGGGAATGAAGTCCTTGTGGGGTCGATAGCCAAGAGGCAGGCTATCACAAATGCGGAAAATACGATTTACTCCATCAAAAGGTTCATGGGGCGGCGCTATGACGAGGTCCTCGAGGAGATCAAGCGGGTTCCTTACAAAGTTGTTCGCGGCAAGAATGACAGGGTTGAGGTTTACATCCCCGAACTCGGCCAGAACCTGACGCCTGAGGAGATCTCCGCCAAAATCCTGGCATACCTAAAAAAGGCAGCTGAGGAATTCCTTGGCGAGGAGGTCACCGATGCGGTCATAACGGTGCCTGCATACTTCAACGATGCTCAGCGTCAGGCGACCAAGGACGCTGGAAAGATCGCCGGCCTGAATGTGCTCCGTGTTTTCAATGAGCCGACGGCTTCATCACTCGCTTATGGGCTGGACAAAAAAGAAAGGAACCTTAAGGTTGCGGTTTACGATCTCGGCGGCGGCACATTCGACATCTCCATCCTCGAGATCGGAAGCGGAGTTTTTGAGGTGATCGCCACAAACGGCGACACCCATCTTGGTGGCGACGACATCGACGAAAGGATCGTGCAATGGCTTATCGATGAGTTCAAACAGGAGACCGGAATTGACCTGAGTCAGGACAGGCAGGCTTTGCAGCGTCTGAAGGAGGCGGCGGAGAAGGCCAAGAAAGAGCTGTCATCCAAGATGGAGACGCTGATCTCGCTGCCTTTCATTGCGATGGATTCGTCCGGCCCGAAACACCTTGAAAGGACGCTCACGAGATCCCGTCTTGAAGCGATGGCGCGCGACCTCATCGAGAGAACCATCACAATCTGCCGTCGTGCTCTTGAGGACGCAAAACTTTCCCCGATGGATGTCGATGAGGTCATCCTTGTGGGCGGTCAGACGAGGATGCCGCTCGTCCAGCAGATGGTCGAGGAATTCTTCGGCCGCAAGCCGCACAAAGGCATAAATCCTGATGAAGTGGTGGCCATCGGCGCAGCGATACAGGGCGGAGTGCTCTCAGGAGAGGTCAAGGACATCCTCCTCCTTGATGTCACACCACTGTCCCTCGGAGTTGAGACGCTCGGAGGCGTGTTCGATGTCGTCATCCCGCGCAACACAACGATACCCACAAGGAAATCCAAGATTTACACGACAGCCGAGGATAACCAGACGGCTGTCTCGATAAAGGTCTATCAGGGCGAGCGCCCGATTGCCAGAGAGAACAGGTTGCTCGGCGAGTTCGAGCTTACCGGCATACCGCCAGCACCTCGCGGCATCCCTCAGATCGAGGTGACATTCGACATCGATGCGGATGGAATTTTGCATGTCACGGCAAGAGATAAGGCGACGGGCAAGGAATCTCAGATCAAAATCCATGCAAGAACAGGACTTACTGACGAGGAGATCGAGAAGATGGTGAAGGAGGCAGAGGCTCACGCCGAAGAGGATCGCAGGCGCAAGGAACTCATAGACCTGAGGAACCAGGCCGATGGATACATCTACACCGTCGAGAAGGGGCTGCGCGATTTCGCAGATAAGATACCAGCCGACAGGCGCCAGAGGATCGAGGACGCCATAAAGAACCTTAAGGATGTTCTTCACGGCGAGGATGCCAATGCGATCAGAGACAGGTTTGAAGAGCTCCAGAGGGTGTGGAACGAGGTCATGACGGAGCTTTACGCGCAGCATGGTGGGCCTCAAGGGCCTCAGGGCGGCCCACAGGAGGGCCCGACTGGCACTGGGCCTCAGATGTAAGTTTTTCGTCCACTATCCCGAAAAAAGATGGGCGGGGCCGAAGGCCCCGCCCAATTTGGTTTCAGCCCTATCTGAGCCTTACTTCAAAAGCACCAGTTTCCTTGTGAGCGTCCGAGAACCCGTCTTCAGCATGTAGATGTAAAGGCCAGCTGGCAACCGCTTGCCGTTCTTATCCGAGCCATCCCACCTGACAGTGTAGTAACCTGCTTTGTATGTGCCCTTTGCGAGGGTCGTTATGTGCCTGCCTGTGATGTCGTAGATGTCGAGTGAGATGTCCATTCTCGATGGCAATGCAAACCTGATGTTTGTGGAATTGAAGGCCGGGTTGGGGCTGGCAGGCGCAAGCTCAAGCGTTATCGGCCTGTTCAGGTCGCCGTTCTCGGAGATAGCGGTTAGAGATGTCGTAAAGTGCAGGGTGAAGCTGGCGGCTATCGGGAAACCGTGAGGATCTATCGTGCCATCGTAGTAGTATTGCAGGCCGATCGAGCCGTTCCCGTTCTCGATGCCAACTGTGTAATCGGTCTGAGCCGGCTCGGTCTTGTATTGAACCACTATCGGGCCGTCGCCTGTCGGCGTCGTGTAATAAGCTGGATCGAAGAGGAGAATCTCGAATGTCTCCGTGTCGCTGCTTGATCCGTAATGAGGCACACCGTTCCACTCGACCACGAAGACATGTTTGAGTGAGTCATAGCCATACGCTATGCTTCCGCCATTCCTCGGATTAAGGTCGTCCCAGTAACCGGCAATCATGTTGTTTGGTTCGGATGAATTTGGAATTCCCCTGTTTGAATATGAGTGTGAGGATGTCTGTCCCATGGCTATCCATCCGTTTGAGCAAACAGATATGATCGTGTAGGACTGGCCGTAGAAGGTGAAACTAAACGGCAGAGTGAGCTGCACGGTCTCGTCATCGCCCAGATTGAGACTTGTGCCTGAGCCGCCGCTCTGTGGATCGACTTCAATCCAGTTGAACTCAAAGCCGCCCTGATCATAGACATCAAATGCATAATAGCCGTAAGAATCGGGGCCGGACGGGATAAGCCTTTCATCCCCAATAACAAATGAGTAAGGCACTTCCTGCTCAAGTCCCATATCGTCATGCACATAGATCGTTGCGGTTACCTGAGTGCCGGTAGGCGTTGAGCTGGCAACCTGTATCACGAATGGCGTAGGGGCTTCCCGAGTTGAATCCGGGCCGATGGGGTCCATCGTCGTCATGGAATCGACAACAGTTATGTATTGGCTTTCGATCCTGAAAATCGCTGTAAGGATGGAAGTGCCCTGTCCGCCGATATTTGTGAGGACTGGAGTGAGCTCGACCGTCTCGCCCGGCTCGATCAACCCGTTGCCATTGCCGACCGTATCGACCACAATCATGTCATCAAGCGTGAGCTGTGCAGGCGGTTCTGGAGGCGTCACGATAACATCGTCGATATACCATCCTTCCCTGTTGACGCTCCCGTCGGAATGAAAATGGAACCTCACGAAAGCGATGTCACCCGGATTGGCGCCTTCAATCGGATATGCCATTCTGACCCACCCATTTGACGAGCCTGTGAACTGTGCGAGCTGGTTCCATGTGCTCCCGCTGTCAGTAGAGATCTCGACTGTGCAGTAGTCGTAATTTGTCTCCGTGCTGTAATATGTCCAGAACGAAAGCTCAGGGTTATCTCCGAGTATGATCATCGGGGACACGAGGTATGCGTCCGCCCTGTCCGGATAGTTTCCATTGTCGGTGCCGAAGAAGTAGGAATACATGCCAGAGTGTGCTCTCCTGCTCGAAAGATGCCAGACATCGTTGGACCCGGAATGCGTCCACAGTTCGGCTGTGCTGTCTTCAAATGCCTCCATTATGCCAACCTGCCCAATCACAAGGATCATCGAATCGTGATATGCGAAATCGCCGGCTCCGATCAGGTCTATGTTGATTGTTGGGAACGCTGGGGCGGGCGCCGAGCTGTCAACTTCTATCACAACCGGGCTGACGGATGTGGCAACGCCCATCGAGTCCACATAGCCGATATATGTCTGATTCTCAAGGATGTGGAGATAAGGGGCATCCGTTGAGATCGTGGCCTGAACGCTGTCCAGAGGCTCATGCCCTGCGTTCCTGACCCCGATCATGATCTCCAGCGTCTCGCCCGGCTCACCCACATGGTTTCCGTTGCCGTTCAGGGTATCGAACACCCATGCATTGGAGAAGTGAAGCTCCGGAGCGCAAACCCTTGCTGAGAAGCGGGATGTCCATGTCGAATCGTTTGCATCCGTGAAGCTCACATCAAAAAGTATCGAGTGCATGTCAGGTGTGTTGTGGGCAACCGTGAACGCAAAGGGCTGGTCTCCGTAAAGCGAGTCGTCGGGAGCTATGTCGCCGTAGTTCGATGTGTTTTGGGTGATCGTAACAAAACTGTCCTCAGTCGTCAGGGTGGCTGTAACGGAGTAGGCCGTATCGTTGCCGAAGTTGCGAGCAAGGATGTTTATGTGGACCAGCTCATCGGGGTTGATGACCCCGTTTCCATTGCCGCTGGTGGTGTCGTCGAGCACGAAGCCCCTGTAACCGACATAAGCGCCTTCGGATATCGGCTGGATTGAGCCTGTGAACGGCAGGCGGTTGTAACCGGTCACCGTTATCGTGATGGGGTCGGCTGAACTCGTGAATATGTCCAGCATGACGACGCCGTTCTCATCGGTAATGCCTCTCGCAAGCACGACGGTGTCACACTGAGTGAGACCAACAAGTGCGCCGCTCACGGGCTGCCCGTTCTGATCCATAACCGTTATGGAGACCGAGCTCGGCCCGATGTTGACGCTCAACGGATAGCTGACTATGAACGAGTCCGGGATTGCAGTTCTCACGCGCATGGCCGGGTCACCGATAAGCGTGAACTCCTCGAATTCAACCAGTGTTTTCTCGTGATCAGGCGTCCACGGATACGGGTTTGTGCCGCCCGGAAGGTAATATTTGTCATACATCCAGAGTTTTGCGTAGTTTATGACGCCCCCGATGTATGGCAAAGGAGTTTCATACTGGTTGGTCGTTGTGTCGTTCGGATAGTTCGGATCAAATCCGGGGAACAGGGCATCGATGAGGCCTCTGTCTATCTCATCGTTGTAACCGGAATAAGACACCCTTGAGAGGCCGAGAGCAGCCACTGCGCCGGCGTTGGGCGTCCTCACGAATTCTTCGGCAATACATTCGTATGAGCCCGAATTCTCGTCCGTCTCACCGTCGAACCAACCTGTGCGGCAGTTTAAGCTGAACACGACGGGCGTGTAATCGCCGTTTGTGAGCTGACTCATGTGCTCAGTCGTCAGCCGAGGATGTGCCCATCCATCGAAACTGCCACCGGCATTGCGGGAATCGCCATGATCCCTGTGGTTCACAAGCCAGACGCCGTTGTTTATGGCGTTTAACACTCCAGATGTGCCGCCCGGCGGATTTCCGTCTTCATATTGCCTGTCGATGTTGTATCCGAGCGGATTGAGATAGTTGTAAATTGCCTCACTCGTGTAAACGAAATAACGACCGCTTTCGTTGTAAGCGGCCAGCAACATAGAGTTAAGCCAATCGTAAGGTGTTGCAGGATCTTCCTCATATTTTATGATCTTGTGAACTACGATTCCGAGCTGCTGTGCGTCGTCCACAGAGATACGGCCGTTGAAGACATCGACCATCGGAATGCTATCCTGTCCAATTACATCCATTTCCCCGTAATACACATCTGCTGCCGTGTGGATGTTCTCGTAAGGATGGACATGCTTGTAGAATGTCGGAACCATGTCCGCATCGCCCACGATCAAGACGAAAGAGGGTGGGATCTCCCAGTTGTTGTAAGCCGTTCTGATGTATTCCCTTATACCCTCGGCAGTGGATGAACCTATCTGTGAAAGGGTTACGACCTTGGTTATCATGCCCTGACGGATGTGATGGAGTGCCAACGGTATGATGGAATCGTAGAGGTCATCCGGCACGATGATGAGGAGGTCAGCTGCGTTTTCGGGCATATAGACATTCTCCACACTTATGCCGGTGTTCAGGCCTCTGAGCGAGCGGTTCAGTGGAGCGTCGTCGGCCATAAGTCCGTAGTTTGCAAGGAAATCTGCGAAGAACGGCTCGAAAAACGGGCTCCTGAGACGCGGGTCGTAAAGCTGACCGCCTCCGGACATGGTCACATGCACCATAGCGCGCCTGACGACGATGAGCTCTTTCCTGAGAGGGTTGTATATGAACGGCATTATCAGCACATTTCTGATTTCCACACCGCGAATTATCTGTCTGCCGGATACCTTTGCTAATGCCTGCGGATACTCGGTGTCCTGATTGTAGAATTTCTTTTCCACAACGAACTCTTTTTTAGGCGCATCTGGATCGTCAACCTGCTGTGGCTGAGCCGGGAAGAGCATGAAGTCATGAAGTGTGTCAGTCTCGATAACTGTCCAGTCAACAGTCACATCTGCGCCGTGAGGTACCACAAACCATCTACCTATCGATGGAACCTCGGGATAACCCACCTTTGCGCTGTGGCCACCGCCGGGAAGGAATATCCTCTGGTAGTTTACGCCTTCCATCTCAACCGATTGCGCATAGAAACCGTCTATGGATACATCAAATGTGATGTCCGTATGTGTAAACGATGGCGTAACCTCCACGGCCTGTGACGGGTCGTCGCCGCCTCCAAGGTTTATCCATTTAACATCACCATAGTGTATGCCGGATGCACTAAGGTTTATTGCAGCTACCAGGCTGAGTGCCAGTATCCTTAGTTTTGCCATACTACCTCCTTATTTGGTTAATTTAATTCTGGGTTTCTCAACTAAGATGTGGCTGAACGTATGAAGGCTTAATAAATCAAGAATTGAGCAAAACGGTGGACAAATGGTGCGTTACTATTACTCTGACACATTAAAAACAAGTCAAAATGTCAGTGTTGGATGAGCTTTTATAACCCACCTTTGGGCGGTATGTCGATTATAAGGGTAACAGGGCCGTCATTCACCAGCTCAACCTCCATGACGGCCTGAAATACACCAGTTTCAATCCTGAGGCCATACTCCCCCAGGAACTCAAGGAACCTTTCAAATTTATCCTTTGCGATTTCAGGGGATTCGGCGCGATCGAAACTCGGGCGTCTCCCTTTCTGAGTGCGGCCTGCGACCGTGAAGTTGGACACTGCGAGCACCTCCAATCCAAGCTCAAGTGCGGAGAGGTTAAGTTTCCCGTTTTCATCCTCGAAAATCCTCATATTCATGCACTTATCGGCAGCTCTTTTGAGCTGGGCATCGGTATCCCCTTTCTCGACAGCAGCCAGCAACAGAATACCTCGACCTATCTGGCCAACAACCTGACCGTCAACTCGCACTTCAGCCCGTTTCACACGCTGAAGCACTATTTTCATATTTCAAAATCCTTCTCTTTCAGGCCGATGTTGGTTTTTATGTCCTTGTATTTCACCCAGTGAACCACCTGACCGCTTGCATCACGCTCCTCAAGATAGATGGGGAAGTGCGTTTCCTTGCTGAAGTATATCCTTGCGTCCAGTCCATCATATTTGACCGATATTCCGACCGCTGCCTGCCCGTCGATCGTGGTGTCGCCCAAAACCTCGAGGTCTTTCCCGTTTTTGATCTGCACGAGCATGTGCCCGAAATCGGATTCCGTTATCTTGATGCCGCGAAGGGACTTCACAAGCGGGTTATCGGGAGACAGTTTGATGCGGATTTTGCCTGCGAGACCGGGTTTTCTGGCATAGACCTTGCCGTTGAGCGGGTTGTATGCAGCCTTTCCGTCTTTATCCGCACCATCGATGATTATCATCTTGATCCACTTGGGCCTCATAAACGCAAAATCGTAAACTCTGTAACGCTCCTTTTTACCCTTCTTTTCGTAAACCTCCATCGTGCAGGTATAATCTTTCACATTGTGCCACACCGCTTTGAACTCCTCAACGGGGTTGGCGGCTGTCAGAGAAATGAACATTAAAGTTGCAAGCATGGTTCACCTCCAGTTTGAGCTGAATTTTAACCCATCGCTCATTCTTTTGCATTTCTTTGTCATCGAGAGTCCAAATCACACATAGAAATCAGGCCTTACCAACAAGAAACTGTTGGAATGCGGTAGGATTTGGCCGTGAATACGCTTTTCAAAGGTTAGATCTCAAGTTTTTAATAATGCCTCTTAACCAAATGTGAATAAAAATCTTTAAAGTGCTAATTCATGGTGAGATTGAAATCATCAACACAACAGCCAATAATAACCGTGCTTATTAGCGAAAACCCGAAACTGCTGTTGATAAAGGCCAAAGGTTAAGTAGGTTGGGGTATCACAGTTGTTTATAGCGCTTGCGTGATGCCCCGCTTTGACAAGGTGGCAGGAGGACAAAAATGAGGCGTAATAGTAAGTTAGACACATTGCCCAAGGAGGAGAGAAGGAAACTTATAGAGAGGTTATACAAGAGACAGGGCGGAAAGAGCTATATTTCAGGCAAAGAAATCGACTTAAGAATTGACGAAGTAGAGATTGACCACATAGTTTCGTTAGACCGTGGAGGGATAGACAACGAATCAAACTGGGGGTTAGTGCTAAAATCCGAGAACAGGTCAAAAGGCAATAGAGATCTGCAACTTATGAGATACATATTTGATTTCAGGAAACATCGAGAAAAGTATGTTAGCGAGAAAAGGGATTTTACATTTGGGGATGCCTTAAATGAATTCTATCCCAATCGCTACAGAATAAAAGCAGAAATTGAAAACAACAAAATCACAATATTTTATAGAAACAAGCAAGGGGAACAGGTCAAACTTGAATACCCCATTATAACTGACGAGCGAGATAGAAACATAAAATCATTTGTAGGCATGCTTCCATTCGAGATTCTATTTCATGATCCGATAAATCCTCGCTCCATTGTGGATTTAGAGCCCATGATTGAAGAATTTTACAATAAAAATCCTCAGCTTTTTCCAAGTTTGGCATTGCTGGAGCTAAATGCGGATAAAACGGGCAAGATAATGGTATTCGACGGACAACATAAAGCTGCCGCTCAGTTATATGTGAGAAGTAGAAAATTGTTTACCAGGGTGTTTGTAAATGCAGATAAAAGCAAAATCAAAAGGACAAATTTCAGAGCGCATACTATTCTCGCGCAGATCCATTTTCCTCAACTAATCACGGATAAGGTGGGCCATGACCTCTTCAAATTAGAATTTGAACCATTTCTCGAAGAAGCAGATTTAGGAAGTGAAAGTGAATATTCTTTTCTTAAGAGGGAAAATTTATCAGATGAATATAGAAGATATTTATCTAATTGGTTGAGATACCGAGCCTTAATAGATGAGAAAGGAGAAAGACATGAAATCCTTAATTTTGTGGAGACTATAAGTTCGAGATCCAAAAAATACCCGCTATCTTACGATACCTTGAGCAAAACATTCCTTAAATTGCTGTTTTTATCCCCAGCGAATGAAAAGTTATCAGTTACACAAGATTTCAGAGAAATGGAATTAAATAACATTCGAAAATTGATGGACATTTTTGTTGAGGAAGTTCTCAAAGACAAGTTTGATTTAAACATGGGCATTTACAAACTCGAAGAACGACTTGAAGATGATCCCAACAGTGTCCCTGATGGGCATCTGATAGCCTATCGGATGTGTAGAGCACCCGCTATGGTTGTTTGGATAACGGAATTGAAAAAGGCAATTTCTCGACTGTTAAAAAGTAAAAACAAGTATTACAAAAACGATTGGAGCGAAAAAAGGGTGCTATGGGCTCAGATAGACAATGATGAATGGAAAGTCATCAGGAACATGATCAAGGTTATATGGATGCATCATATATGGAAACAGAAGGAAAATAAGGAAGTCTTATTGGCTTTGCGTTCGACACGACAAATGGATTGGAAGGAAATACTACTCGACGGGCGCTTACCTGGTAGAGAAGAGCGTTTTTTTAATCCACTCAGAGACACGGATATATACGATACCGCGATTGATATGGTATAACCACGGCTTCCGGCTGTAATCGACAGGGAAATGGCAGACTTGGTTTGCCTGTATAATATATGTTCAGAAACCTTTGAAACTTAGAATTAGGAGGCATAATCGTGTGGATGAAAAAGGAATCGCAGCACTACATTTTCCATTACCACAAGGACTCATTAGCTGAGCGAGATATTCCTAAAATAGTCTCTCTTCAGGAAGTATGCTACGGTTACATCTGTAAAGTTCTGAAGGTTAAAATGGATAGAAAAATTCATTATTTTCTGTGTAATTCTCCGGAAGAAGTTGGTGAGTTTTATGGGGACAACGAACCTACAAACGGCTTCGTTAGGGTGCCCGACAGGGTTTATGCTGTTTACAATAAGAAGATAAAAGCTGTTGGCTTCCACGAAGATACACATTTAATCGCTTATAATACGATTGGAAATCCCCGTCAGGCTTTTCTCCGCGAAGGCCTTGCGATGTTTTTTGATAAAGTGTGGTGGGGGATACCAAATGAAGTTTGGGTGCAAGCTTTTATCGACAACGGGTTATATGTGAAACTTTCACGACTAACAGATAACCATGAGTTTTATCGTTACAGCGAAACAATAACTTACCCCACAGCAGGCGCTTTCGTGGATTACCTTGCGTCTATCTATGGAATTGACAGATTTAAGGTTTTCTACAAATCCGTTGACGATGATTTTGATAAATGTTTTCTTAAAACATTTGGCATCAGCCTTGAGCATATTGAAAATGAGTTTATTCGCTACATTCGGAGTATCAAATACCATGAAAGTATCCATAACTCCATTCGAGTGTATCTTAAAAAGGATGGGTTGTTGAAAGATTAGCTGTGCATAAAACATAGGTTCTTTGATACCTCCCGATAACTGGTTTTTATCTCAGAGCATCTTTGCAAAGCCATCTCGCATTTGATATCAAATTCTGGATGGGATTACACTAAAAACCGTTCGGGTCCCGGTTAAAGTCTAAGTGTTTTCAACATAACAGGAGGTTGATGAAATGTC
>JALVZN010000130.1 GCA_027037615.1 Caldifarciminota bacterium
GGTCAGGGGGATGGTGGATGGAAATCCTGTCCTTCTTGCCCTTTCTGGAGGCGTTGATTCGGGCGTGCTCGCTTATTTCCTTCGAGACGCACTTGGCGAAAAACTGGTTTACCCCGTGTTTGTGGACACGGGGTTGCTTAAAAAGGGCGAGGCGCAACGGATAAAGCGACTTTTCGGCGATTTCAGAAACCTGAAGGTCATCGATGCCGCCAGCGAATTTCTGAATGCGTTGCGGGGCAAAGAAAATCCGTCGGAAAAGAGAAAGATCATAGGCTCCCTGTTCATCGATGTGTTCTCAAGGCATGCCAGAGGCTTCCGTTTCCTCGGGCAGGGGACACTTTATCCGGATGTAGTCGAAAGTGGCGCAACCACATCCAAGACATCGGTGATCAAACTCCACCACAATGTGGGTGGACTGCCCGAAAAGATGGGTTTTGAGCTTGTCGAGCCGTTTCGAGAACTTTTTAAAGACGAGGTCAGAGAAATAGGCAGATTGTTGGGTGTGCCTGAAGAGATAATCTCGAGGCAACCGTTCCCCGGACCAGGATTTGCGGTCAGAATTGAGGGTGAAGTAACGCCTGAGAAGGTCGAGCTCCTGCGCGAAGTTGACTGGATAGTCGAAAGATTGGCTCGGGACAGCGGCGTGTATGAGCAAACATGGCAGATATTCCCGATTTTGCCATCCTGTATGAGCACCGGGGTTAAAGGCGATGTTGGTGTATTCGGAAAAGTTATTGTCCTCAGAGCCGTAAGCAGTTTTGATGGAATGACGGCTCGCCCATACAAATTGCCCGATGAGTTCGTTCAAAGGATCGTTCAGGAGTTGACCGCCATTCCGAATATCGTCAGAGTTCTCGTCGATGTAACTCCAAAACCTCCCGGCACCATAGAGTTCTTCTAATCCACCGGTTTGTCAATTTGATAAGCCAACATGTTGCCCACCTGCTGTGATACTTCTTGGGCCAGTTGACAGGTATCTTTGCCGCAGTTAATAATATGCGTCAACTTCAGCGGGGCGTAGCGCAGCTTGGATAGCGCATCGGCCTTGGGAGCCGAGGGTCGGTGGTTCAAATCCACTCGCCCCGATTTTGCCCCCGTAGCTCAACTGGATAGAGCATCGGATTTCTAATCCGAGGGTTGGGGGTTCGAGTCCCTCCGGGGGCGCATATTCAGGGTGAGCGTAGCTCAACTGGTCAGAGCACCAGACTGTGGATCTGGGGGTTGGGGGTTCGAGTCCCCTCGCTCACCCTTTTACTTTATCCGAACAAATTTCGCACCTGTCTCTCCTACCTTCAGGATGTAAACCCCTGCTCTAAGCTGCGAGATCTCTATCACGGGCGTGTCCGCGCTCACATCTCCCTGCATCACAACCCTGCCGTCTATATCGTAAATCCTGAACCTTTCGGCAGAGCTAAGCCCTTTGACTTCGAGCATATCTCCTCTGAGTATCGCGTGAACCAGCTCACCGCGCACATCGTCACCCTCATCGATCCCGTAATTCAACGAATCAGGCGGCACAGCTGCAAATATCAACCGCTTTCCATTGTGTAGCTCTCCCACAAGCGCTGAAGCGTATCTGTTCGCAAATTTGTATAACAGGCCGCAGTCATCTATACGGCTTCCGATGCCTATCGTCGCAAAGTTTTCGGATGAGTCAACATCGGCTATCTGGTTGTATATGAACATGATCGGATCATTCCCTGTGGACGCTTCGGGGCGGAATATGGCTTCAAACTTCTGAGTGACTTCAGGGTGTGAGAATTCATGCATGTCCTTCCACTCCACTATGAAAAGGCCGTTGGCGGCGTCGTGATAGTAATAGACATGCCCATCAACAAGATGATCCCAGAAAGGTGCAATCAGGTAATCCGGCATCGAGGGCGATGGTATTGGCCAGTTTCGGTAATAGTAGAGGTCGGTGGAATCCATTGCTATCCAGCCGTAGCGGGCTATCGTGATCCTGTCAAAACTCTCTCCGTAAAAATCGATGGTCAATCCGTCGGGCAAATTCACCACCGAAAGCCCCGTGGGGTCAAATTGAACTTCCACCGCGCCCGGAAGCGATGATATCTCCATCCACGAGTTTATCGGGAAAAGTGCGTCACCCGGTATGTTGGCATCGACCTCAGGCTCATAAAGCCAGTATCCATGACAGTCAGGGCCAACGACTGCCGTCGAATCCAGTGCCCCGACAGCTATCCAGTGCTCCCATAAGCCGCTGAAATGGTCACATCTGAGCTCCACATGCAACATGCCCGTTCGGCCGGGCACAGCGTTCGCATTTATGGCCATTGGGATAACGACGGACTGCGAATCGCCGACGGCGAGGGCGCCCAACTGGACACATGGTGAATTCGAGGCGTAAAGAGGATGTTCTCCGAGACAGACTTGACCGTTCTCCGCCGTTTCATGCCCGTTGTTCTTCACGGTGAGATTCAGCTCAACATTCTCTCCGGGGTCAAGATACCCGTTCCCGTTGCTGTCATTGAACTCTATCGCCGAAACCGACAGAACCGGAGCGTAAACGATGGCGTCAAAACCGCCGAAAACGCTGTCTCCACCGTCACCGACGGCCACCGAAAACCGCACTGGCAACATATCCGTTACGCTGTCAGCGAAATGAATCTGGAAGCCACTCACGGTAAATTCCCCCTGAGGCTCGACCGTGCCCGAATACTGGCTCTGACCCTGTATCACCTCCGCCAGTTCAGGATCAGGAGTTGAGACGCTGACGATCGGATTGGTCAAAGCGGATAAGCCCATATTCCTCAGCCTCAGAGACAGCGAAAAGGTCTCATCGGGATTTATGAGACCATCCCCGTTCCCCTGCTGCTCATCCCATTGAGCGGAGGCGATGGTAATTCCACGGGCGACATCCACCTGCATCGAATCCACGAACGGGATGCGGTCAGGAGCGGAGACCGTGATGTAAACCCATTCCGTAGATGCGACAGCGGGTATTTCGTAGTTGAGGGTTGCTTCACCGTCAAATTCCACGCTGCTAATCAGCAAACTGTCTCCGAGCACGATGCTGATGACAGCTGTGTCAGCGTTGAAGCTTACGGTGACGGCGTTCGAGCCCACATGAGGCTCAAAACCAGTTGTTTGCGCAACGATTGGGTTCGGCAAGCGTGTCCAGACGCCAAGAGCAGGGTCACCGAGAACGGTGTAAACATGAAAGTAGAACTCAACCTCCATCCCGGGTGCGGAATAGTCAGGGAATGACCTTATGAGGTTCATGAGGCCGGCGACGGCGGCTGGCCTGAAGGCCGTTACTCCCCTGTGATACAACGCATCAAATATGCCGGCATCGATGGCGTTGTTCCATTTGGTGTGAGTAAAGGGATCGGAAGGGCCGAGGAAAGCAGGCCCACCCTTCGGATTTGATGGATTTCCTGCCCTTATCCACGCCTCGCCGAAAGATGGATCGGTGGTCGAGGCAAAATTGCCCGTGCCACAGCTTATGCTGAACATGACGGGCAACTTCCACCCGTTGTTCAACATCTGGATGTGGTCCCTGTAAAACTGCGGATACACCCAACCGGTCGAGTTCGACCACCCACGATAATTGACCACTGCAAC
This sequence comes from Caldifarciminota bacterium, assembly GCA_027037615.1. GTDB lineage: Bacteria > Hydrothermota > Hydrothermia > B15-G9 > B15-G9 > WGAI01. Next base: position 3,583 of record JALVZN010000130.1, read on the forward strand.
GCCCTGATTTATCGAGTTCACTATGTCCGAGAATGTGCCGCCGTGAGTGATGTTCCAGAAAACGGTATCAACCTGCATACCCATCGCCTGCAGGTCATCCATTATCCTGAGCTTTGTAAGTTTCGTGGTGTTGACTGTATCGCTGCCATGGACATAGACCCCGGCTATCATCAACGCGCGGTTGAGCCAATCGCTGCCGCCGCGCATCGGATCAGACTCGTAAGCGATAACCTTAGCGATCGCAGTCTGCAGCTCCATCGTGTTGTCAATAGCCATCCGCCCGACCATCACCTCAGGCAGATAGTCGTTTCCGACGAGCATCCCGTAAAACGCATCGTCAGTCGCATCGTGATAGGAAAAGGTCGGCATCTGACCGTATAGCATGGTGTTATCCCCAACAAGCAAGAGGTATGTCAGGGGCACGCTCCACGAACGGTAAACCTGCCTGACAAAATCCTTGATCTGTTCAGCGGTCGGATTGTTAGAGATCTCGGAAAGCCGCACGACGCGCACGCTGTAACCCAGCCGCCTTTTCCACCTGACAAGCGGCTCCAGAACTGAAGCAAGGGAATCGTGAGTTACTATCAGATAACCGCCTCTAACCCACCTCTCAATCCGTTGCAAGACAACATCCCCGTTTAGGAAAACGGACTCATAAAGCGGCATGAGATCAACGCTTTCGGTGCGCCTGCGCAAAAATCTGCTGCCATGGAAATGAAGCACTACCCTGCCCTTCGTGTAAGTGACTTTTTTACCTTTCGATAGCCTCACAGGGTTAATCTTGACCACTCTGAAATCGACAGCTCTGAACCGCATCCTATCGAGAATCTCGATCGGCGCATCGACATGGGTCTGTTGGGATTTATCGGGCGTGATGACCGAATCTTCTGCGATGAGCTCCCAGCCTGACACATCGCCATCGATTGGAACAACTACGAGTTCGCTAAGCTGCGCCCCATCGGGCGAACTAAACTCAAAAACGAGCTCACGGCTATCTGAGGTTACCTTTTGCACAGCTGGTGCCTTTGCGGCAAGGACGACCATCAAAAATCCAATTAACATGTGTCACCTCCGTGAAATTGGCATGAAATATGCGAAAATTATATTGCTTTCGCACGCCGGGATTGATCGGAGGAAACAGGGAACCGTAAGGGATAGTTTTACTTGCATCCGCTCATCGTGAGCCGCTTATCGACTAATTGACCCTCAGCAAAGTTGACCCTATCCTTAGGCTATGGCATTGAAGATATCCACGAAATTCAGATATGGCCTCAGGTTGATGATAGAGCTTGGCAAAGAATACGGTTCTGGTCCCGTTTCGATAAAGGAAATCGCCAGAAGGATGGGGGTTTCCTACGAATACCTGAAAAGGATCGCTCTATCCCTCGAAAAACATGGTCTTCTCGTCAGCAAAAGGGGACAGTCAGGCGGCTTTGAGCTCTCAAAATCGCCTGTTGAGATCGATGTTTACACCATTTTTCTTGCCTTCATGGATGAGCTGGCGCTGACCGATTGCCTGCTGTCCGAGGACTATTGCGTTCTCGCAAAGAGATGCGCTGCTCGCGAACTCTGGCAGGAGATCAACGAACATCTGAAATCGTTGCTTAAATCCAAGACGCTTCAGGATCTCGTGAACCGCCAGATAGAGCTCGACAAAAAAATTAGATTTAATCCCGCAAAAAAACTTTAACCTTCCTGGAGGTTCAGCCATGATCATCAAGAACGGCCTTGTAGCCCTCAGAGGGCTGGATGAGCCTTTGAAACTTGACATAAAAATCGAGGACGGGAGGATAAAAGCTATCGGCTCGGATCTCGGTCAGGACGACGAGATTCTGGACGCCAGCGGCCTTCTGATAATTCCCGGAGGCATAGATCCACATGTCCATTTCGACGACCCCGGATACACGGATAGGGAGGATTTCCTTCACGGGACATCCGCAGCCGCCGCCGGCGGGATCACCACGATAATCGATATGCCGTGCACATCGGTGCCAGAGGTGACTTCCCTCGATAATCTCAAAAGGAAACTCGATGTGATCGCGCCGAAAGCCATCGTTGACTTTGCGCTGCACGGTGGCGTTTCTGGTCAGCTATACGAATCCGGGAGATACGCCCAAAACATGGAGGAGCTCGCCGAATATGTCACAGGATTTAAGACCTACTTCATCTCCGGCATGGACACATTCCATCGGCTGAACCATTTCCAGTTCCGAAAGGTGACCGAGGTGGCCGCTAAACTCGGAAAAGTCATTTTGCTCCATGCAGAAGATTACGACTATGTCGTCAACGCCACGGAATACGCCATGAAGTTGGAAGATTCACCATACAGTTTCTACCTATCGCGGCCGGAGGTCGCCGAGATGATCGCCGTCGCGAACGCCGCGATCATCGCCGAGGAGACGGGCGTCCAGCTCCATATCGTCCACATCGCGACGGCTCACGCTGCTGCCATGATTCACGATTACGAGAACATAACATGCGAAACCGAGCCGCACTACCTCGCCTTTACGCTTGATGACTTTATCGAAAGGGGCTCAATACTGAAAACTGTGCCAATTGTGAAGTCGAAGGAGAACAAACCGCTGCTGTGGGATTACCTTGCAGATGGGACAATAGATTTTGTGGCGTCAGACCACGCACCAGCGCCAAATGAACAGAAATTCAGCGGCTCGATATGGACCGACTACGCAGGCATACCGGGCACTCAAACCCTGCTGCCCCTCGTTTTCTCGGAAGGTTACATGTCAGGTAAGCTGTCACTCAGCAGGTTCTTGGAAATAGTATCCGAAAATGCGGCAAGGAGATTTGGCCTGTTCCATCGCAAGGGCTCAATCGATGTCGGGAAAGATGCAGACCTCGTGTTCATAGACCCTGACAAAAAATGGGTCTTGGACACCGGGACCGAGTTCTTCTCAAAGGGCAAGATCACTCCGTTCGAAGGCATGGAATTTCAGGGCACAATTGAAATGACCATGGTCAGAGGGAAAGTCGTTTACAGAAGAGGTGAAGGCATCAAAGTCAGTCCCGGATACGGGGAATGGATAAAACCCGAAAGTTGATCCTGTGGCGGCTTAAGCCGCCACAGACGAATTACTTTTTGACTCTCTCAAGCTCGTCTTTGAGTATCCTGCCAAGCCTTTTTATGCCTTCCTTAATCCGCTCAGGCGGCATGCAGGAGAAGTTGAGCCGCATGGTGTTGTTTCCGCCGCCATTGGGGTAGAATGCTGAGCCCGGCACGAAAGCCACTCCCGCCTCCTTAACAGCCCTTTCAAACAATTTCTGAGAGTCTAACTCCTCGGGCATCCAGACGAACAGGAACAATCCGCCTTCCGGATGTGTCCATGTGAACCCTTCCTTCGGGAAATGCTCCTCCATCGCCTTAAGCATGACATCTCTGCGCTCACGATACACCTTCCGAATTTTCTTGACATGGGGCTTCAGAATGCCTCTGTGACAAATGTCATAAACTATGTACTGGATGAAGGTGCTGGTGTGTAAGTCGCTACCCTGCTTTGCGATAACAAGCTTCTGAATTACCTGCTCGGACGCAATGATCCATCCAAGCCTCACACCAGGCGCAAGCGTTTTGGAAAATGTGCTGAGGTAGATGACATTTTCCTTGTGCAGAGAGATTAACGGAGGCAGATCCTCGCCCTCATACCTCAACTCGCCGTATGGGTCATCTTCGATTATGAAAATGCCATATTTCGCAGCAATTTCGACGAGCTTTTCCCTTCTTTCGAGGGGCAAAGTGGTGCCGGCAGGATTGTGGAAATTCGGCAACACATAGATGAACTTAACATCTTTGTGCTCTTTGAGCACTTCCTCGACTTTGTCCACCCGCGTGCCCTGCTTATCGAGGGGAACAGTGATGTATTTCGGCCTGTATGGGTTCCACGCCTGAATTGCGCCGAGATATGTGGGTTCATCAGTTATTATCGCATTGCCTTCGTTCAAAAAGACTTTCCCGACAAGGTCAAGTGCCTGCTGCGAGCCGTTGGTCAAAAGGATATTTTCTGGAACGGCTGGAACGCCGTATTTCCTCACCGTCTCGGCAATCCATTCTTTGAGAGGGCGATACCCTTCGGTTGGGCCATATTGAAGGGCCTGCTGCCCGCTGTTGGTCAAAACATATTCGCATGCCTCCCTGAACTCTCTGATCGGAAACAACTCCGGTGCAGGCAACCCGCCTGCGAACGAGATAACAGTTGGGTCCTGAGCTACCTTTAGAATTTCACGAATTGCTGAAGGTTTGGCTTCTTTCATCCTATCCGCAATTACTTCTTCCCAGTTTGTGGTGTAATGTCCGTCTAATTTCGTGTTCATATCAAACCTCCATTTGTTCAAATTGATTTATAAAGAATTTAGTATCTGAATTCAACGACCGAACACGGAACCGTTGCCTCCCACCCGAAACATGGGTTTTCGGCTTCCCCAATCATGAAGAAAATGCTCCATAATGCTTAAACAGAAATTCGACACCACATCGAGAGACCGGAGTAAATTCAAGCCCGCTCGAATTTATGGGGTGCGGATTTCAGACATCCGAAATGCGCTTCAAATGGGCTTTGCATATGTGTATAATAACTCACAATGATTTTCTGAATTGGATATTTCGGAGTTAATTTATAAAACAAGGAGGTGTGCTCATGCGTAAGGTTGTAGCGCTTGTGCTGATAGGTGTGATGCTGTATGGCCTGACGGGATGTGCCACCATAACCGTAAATGCTCCAAAAGGTGCAGAGGTGAAACTAGCTCAGACAGGACAGTCAGGCATAGCTGGATGCACTCTGTATTCTCAGAAGCGATATGTTTACCTGCTGTATGGTCTTGTGCCTCTTGGGGATAACACTACATCAAGCATAATGCCTCAGAAAGGGAATGTTGTCGTTCAGACCGAATTCACAGTGGTCGATTACCTTTTGAACGCACTCGGCGGCAGCTTCACCCTGGCATTCAAGACGGCCAAGATCTATCAATGCCCAGGCCAATAACCGACACAGGGCTGCCTCACAAGAGGCAGCCCCCTCGATAACCCGCTTCAGAACATCCTTTCGATTTGTCCCCCACAGGTCATAAACGTTGATCATGGCGTAGCCTGTTAATCTTCAGAGTCAAAATGGGATAGCGAGCATTGTAACCACATAGCCTTTGCATGTTATCAGGGTTAAATGCCGCGGCAAAGAACAGAAAACTCAACGAAAATTTCGGGAATGGTCCAAGGTTAGCGAAAGGCAGGTTGGATAAAGTTCATTCGTTTGGCGAATGCAGCCAGCCATCGCCTTGCGTCACGGGTCAGATAAAAGTTTGCGGCGGGGCTTCGCCCCGCCGCAAGAAAGCGGTCGAAAACCGATTTACCACTCCAGTCCGAGTTCCTTCAGCTTCTCGTCGGTCGGAATACCGTCCTTGTCCCAGCCCCTCAGCTCGTAATACTCGTCCAGCATCTTATCCAGTATCTCCTGAGTGATCTTCAGTCCCTTAGCCGGGCCAACAGGGGCTGGCTCCTCCATTATCCTGCCCGGCAATGTATCGTCCTTGCGGCTAAATCCTTCCCTGACATTGAACATCCTTGCGAGGTTCCAGATCCTCTCACCAGCTTTGAGGTATTCTTCATCGCTGAGCGAGACGCCGGTTGCGTAGTAGAGAAGTTTTGCGAAGTGGGACACATCGAACGGCGCAAAGTCGCACAGCACCAGGGAGAAGCAGGCCGCCCTCTCATCCTGAGTCTCTTTGACGAACTTGGGCACGCCCTCAGTCGAAAATCTCGGCAAAATGCCGTTGAGCTCAGCCGTGGGAGTCCAGCATCTCTGATGGCATCCGCCGCGATCGGCCGTGGCGAAAGCGAGCGCCATGCCCCACGATGCGCGCGGCTCAACTCCCGGAAGCTCAAGCCCCTTCACATGGATAGCAAATTTTTCGGCACCCTGTCCTATTTTCTCAGCAGCTGGTTTGACGCCGTGCGAGAACAGCTCTCCAACAGCGCCTTCGCGATAAGCTACCCTCTTGATGAGCTCGATCATTGCGTGATAGTTGCCAAACCTGAGCTCAAGCCCGTCCACATCCGAATCCTTTATCAAGCCTCTCTCGTAGGCCTCCATCGCGAAACCTGTCACATTGCCCATGGAGATCGTGTCAAGTCCGAGATCGTCACAGAGCTTGTTCGCATAGGCAACAGCGTTGAGATCTCGCACCTCGGTGTTGGATCCCATGAGAGCGAGGGTCTCGTATTCTGGCCCTTCCACCTCAGTGCACTTGAATTCGCCTTCACGGACATGCGTCAGCTTGCCGCAGGCTATGGTGCAGGCGTAGCACGCTTTGTTCCTGACCCAGATGGTTTCCCTCATCCTCTCACCTGAAATCTCCTCGGCATACTCAAAAACGCCTCTCGAATAGTTCCGCGTGGGCAGGAATCCGCCTTCGTTGGCCATTCTGACCCACATCGGAGTCCCGATATCGCGCCTTTTCTTCATAACCGGATGCATGGCAATGATCTTGTTCAGCTCGCGCGTTAGTTCCCTCAAGCCTTTCGGATCGTAATATTCGAGTCTCTTAGTGCCTCTGACGACAACCGCTTTGAGGTTTTTCGACCCCATTACAGCGCCGGCACCGCCCCTTCCCGCATGGCGATACTTGTTGAACCCGATAAGCGCAAATGTTACCAGATTTTCACCAGCGGGGCCGATCGAACCGACCTCGGAACCGGGATACATGCTCTTCAGGGTGTCCTCTGTCTCAAAAATGCCTTTCCCCCACAAAAACGAAGCGTCATGAAACTCGACCTTCTCATCATCGATGTAAAGGTAAACGGGTTTCTCGGCCTTACCGCGAATTACGAATATGTCATAGCCCGTTTTCCTCATCTTTGGCACAAAATGGCCACCCACCTGGGAATCGAGGTAAAGACCGGTATGCGGCGATTTAGTCACAATCGCCCATCGCCCCGCAGTCGGCGCTATCGTGCCAGAAAGAGGACCGGGAATGAAGATCAGGATGTTTTCAGGGCTGAGCGGATCGGTGTTCGGCTTCAGCTCGTCATACAAAATCCTTGCGCCTATCCCCTTGCCGCCTATGTATTTGTAAACCCAATCCTCAGGGAACTCCTTGACTTCATAGGATTGAGTTGTAAGGTCGATATCGAGAATTTTCCCGTAATAACGGTTCGCTGCCATGTCACACCTCCATGTATTGCGTATCATGATAAAACCAATCTAACAGATTAACAATATTGCAAGAGTAGCAAGATTAAACTGATATATCCGTAAAATCATTGACACATTTCGCATGCTGGAAATATCATAAACGCCATATGAAAGCACTCCTGATCTGGACAATAATCTCATTTGGGCAGGGTAAATATGCCGGTGAGCCCTTCTATTTCGCTGCTGGAGCCTACGGAACCGGAATGGGATCCGCTATGACCCCCATAAGCAAAGGGGTTAGCAGTTTGATGTGGAACCCATCCGGGCTTGCCCGTATGGACGGTAAACAGGTCATGCTCGACCATGCTTCCTCGTTCTCGGGCATGGTTTCGGTGAACTCCATCATGGGAGGTATGAAAAAAGGGGCATGGGGATTTGCCGCCGGGCTCTACATGGTATCTTCGGCTGGATTGACAAGGACTTCCTACGACACCACATCTGGCACGGTCATTCCGGTCGGCGAATTCGATTACAACTTCAGCACCGTGTATTTCGGGGCGGCTAAGGGCGGTTTCGGGATTGCCATCAAGGCTGTCCATGAGAACATTGACACCATTACGGCGATAGGAATTGGGCTCGACATCGGCGTTCAGAAGGAAATTGGAGGCGTGAGGGTCGGGGCAGTCGTTCACGACCTCTCCTCAACGCCCATAATCTGGTCAACAGGCAAGAAGGAGGCCGTGCTTCCAAACGCCAGACTTGGGATAGCATACTCTTATCGCTGGTTGACATCGGTTGCCGAGGCGGAGATAAGGTTCGAGAACATAAGAGCTGCATCAACTTTCAACATAGGCATCATGTCGGTCGATCCGCACATAGGAGTGGAAGCCAGAATTGAGAAAAAGGTCATCAACGATGGGGATCATTTTTCGGTCAGAGCAGGGCTTGACCGCACAATTCCTGCATTTGGAGCGGGGTTCAGCACAAAATGGGCAACAATAGATTACGCCTTTCTGTCTCATACAGCATTGGGAGGAAGCCACAGAATTACGATAACAGTGAACTTCTAAGGCCCGATAAGGAGCTTTTCAGGAAACTCATACACATGGGCACAGTCCTGCTGCCCATTATCCTTGTGAGGATGGGGCCTTACAAAGGGAAGTTTTTCCTTGCGGTGCTCGTTCTAATCGCCGTCATTTCTGAATTTTTGAGACTTGAGACGCGCCTGTTTCACAACATATTCAATGCACTTTTCGGGGACATGCTTAAAAAGAAAGAGGTGGAGAACCTCACAGGCGCAACGGCGTATGTGGTGACCGCTCTCCTTTCGTCGTTTCTATTCAACTGGCATGTGGTAATAACATCGTTGTTTTTCCTGAGCCTTGGCGATCCTGTGGCGAGCATAGTTGGCAGGAATTTCGGGAAGCACAGGATCTGGGGCTCAAAATCTATCGAGGGGACATTGGCGTTTCTGATTGTGGCGCTTGTTGCAGGGTTCATGTATCCGACACTTCCGCTTATCGTGCGAGTGTTAGGTGCGATTTCAGCAGCGGCGATTGAGCTTATCGAATCGCCTATCGACGATAATGTGTTGGTTTTGTTGGGCTCAGGGGCTATTATGCAAATTCTGTTAAAACTCTTCTCATGAACAAGGAGGATTTATCATGAAAAAAACGGGATTGGCCTTGCTGCTTCTCGTTACAGCATTTGTCGTATCTGCCTTTGCTGATGCCAATTCGCTTGCACAGCAGGCACGGGAGATGAAGGAAAAGGGGCTTTATGTGGCAGCCGACAGCCTCTATCAGGCGGCTATCAAGGAATGCAAAGATAATGACCGCAAGTTCGACCTCCTTCTCGAGATGGCTGACATGGAGCTTGACCTCATGCACGCTCCGCAGGACGCTCTGGCACACATAATCATGGCTTCAGAGCTCATTCCCAAGGACGACCCGCGTCAGGTGAAAGTCCATTATCGCAAAGGACTTGCTTATGAGGCACTCGGCAGATACATCGATGCCGCCGACGAGTTCCAGACCGTCGTCATCGATTCCGCTTTCAGACCCAGCAAAAAATACTCCAAAGAGACCAACAAGATGCTCAAATGGTATTCCAAGCAGGCGATGAAAGAGATCGACAAGGTGTTCGCCAAGAATGTGCCTGAAGTTGTTGCCGTTGTTGGCGGTGAACCGATCACCGAGATGGAGCTGGAGAACAGGCTCAACGAGATACCGCCCTTCTACCGCACAAGATATGAGACACCTGAGGGCCGCAAACAGCTGCTCGAACAGCTCATCCTCGAAAGGTTGATGAGGATGGAGGCGGAAAATCAGCAGCTTTACCTCGATTCCGATGTCCGCAGGAAACTGGATCAGCAGCGCACGCTTATCCTCCAGAGGGCGCTCTACGACAAAGAGGTCAGGAACAAGGTTAATGTCACGGACGACGAGATCAAAAAATACTACGAAGAGCACAAAGACGAATACAAAGTGCCTGAGCGTGTTGACATTATGCGGATAGTCGTCAAGGACAGTGCCACCGCCGATTCGCTCTTCAACATCCTCAAGAAGGCAAAAGGCGACTCCACACTTTTCGATTCCCTCGCAAGGAAATACTCGATCACCCCTGATGGCAAGAGGGGTGGATTGCTCAAGGGGATAACGAAAGGCGCCAGCCCGAAGGAGATCTCCGAGGCGGCATTCAAGATGAAACCCGGCGAGCTCAAGATGCTCAAAACCTCCAAAGGCAACTTCGTGGTCTTCAAGCTCCTTGCCAAACACCCCGAAAAATACCGCAAACTTGATGAGGTCAAACTCTCGATAGAGGCTAAACTCAAACGCGAGAAGGAGAAACAGCTGTTTGAGCAGCTTAAGCAGGAGCTCCGCAAGAAATACGGCGTGGAATACAAGCAGACGGCGAGCGACACGACCGGCACGAACACATCCAACAAGAAGGCTACTCCGAAGGATAAGTCTAAGAAGGATTCCAAAGGCAAGAAGGCGAAAAACTCTGGAAATCCGAAGAAGAAATAGTTTTGAGGGCCCCTGAGCCCGCAATTTTTTGATCTGGATTGCAGGAGGATTTTTCGATGGGTTATAAATTTGCACTTTCGCCCGGTATAACAGTGGACATAGAGCCACAGTATGATTTAAAGAAACTTTACATAGAGCTGTCGTCGGAATGTAATTTGAAGTGCCCGATGTGCTTCAGAAATGCGTTCAAATCCGAGTTCGGCACGATGGAGTATTCCACATTTGAGAAGCTGCTCTCCGATTTAGACGACTTTCCTCAACTTGAGCATGTGCTGTTTGGAGGGATAGGCGAGCCGCTCGTAAACCCGAATTTCTTCAAGATGGCGGAAAAGATCAAGGAGCGCGACCTGTTGCTCTCAGTTTCCACCAACGGCACCCTGCTGATTCGCCAGACGCTCGAAAAGATCATAGATCTCCGCATAGATGAGCTGATAATTTCCGCTGAGACAGGCGATTACGGCCATCCGAGCGTCAGATTTGTCAAAAAACTGTTGCAAAGAATTGAGACGATGAAGGAGAAACGGGACACCGGCAAACCTGCGATCTCGATAGAGACCATCCTGACCACTCAGAACTACAAAGATTTTCCTGCCACGCTGTCCGAACTCATCCCACACGGCGTCAGGCGCGTGATAGTCTCAAACATCCTGCCCGTATTTGAAGCTCATACACATCTGCCGCTGTATGTGCACCCTCCAGAGGGCATAGACCTGCGAAAATTCATCTCGGAATACATCGTTGACCGTGTGAAATCCGAGCTGCCCCACTTTGAATTGAAAACCGAAAGGCACTGCAATTTTGTGGAAAAGAAGGCCACAGTTGTCAGGTGGGATGGCGAAGTCGCGCCATGCTACCGCTTTCTGCATTCGTCAACCGAGTATGTGTATGGTCTTCCAAAAGAAATCCACGCTCACTCGTTCGGGAACATCATGGAAAGCTCGCTCGGCGAAATCTGGACATCGCGCGAATACACATGGTTCCGTTTCAAAGTGAAAAACAACCTCTTTCCATCGTGCACCGATTGCGATTTCCGCGATGGGTGCTTTTTTGTGCAGGACACGGAAAACGATTGCTGGGGCAATTCCCCGTCCTGCGCCGATTGTCTGTGGTGGAGAAACATCATCGTGTGTCCGTAAATTTGCCTGTCAACTGACCTAACAACACAAAATTACGCCGCCGTATATCCTTTATGACCAGCATGTTACACCCCTTGACAACCACTTGCTGAATTTTTATTTTTAATTCTGCAAATCAAACCTGTTCTTTGAAAAATAAGTCAGGGAAAAATCCAAAAAGGAGGTGAGAGGCATGATGGACATCACGAGATGGGATCCTCTGAGGGACATAACCAATCTGAGGGATGAAATTGACAGGCTTTTTGATAGCTTTTTTGGCAGGACGCCTGCGATGGTCGAGCGCGAGACGATGTGGTATCCTGCGATAAACCTCGAGGAGACTGAGGACAAATTCATCGTGAAGGCTGAGCTTCCGGGCATGTCGAAAGAGGACATCAAGGTGCAGGTCACCGAGGACGGCATCCTGATCTCCGGCGAGCGCAAGTTCGAGAAGGAGGAGAAAGGGAAAACCTACCACAGGGTGGAGATGGCCTACGGTAAGTTCCAGAGAGCGATAGCGTTCCCTGCACCTGTGGAGCCCGACAAAGCCAAAGCCTCATACAAAGACGGCATCCTGGTGATAGAGGTGCCAAAATCCGAGAAAGCCAAACCGAAAGAGATCGAGATCGAAATCAAGTAACCTTTCAAGCCGCTTGAGAAGGAAAAGGCCGCTTAAAGCGGCCTTTTTTATTTCATAAGCTCACGCAGGTATCTGTCCCGCTGCGGCATATACCTCGGTGCCTTTGCTATGTATCTGCCTATCTGGATGGCCTCCCGAGGACACCTGTGCACGCACCTGACGCAGAAGTCGCAATCCTCGCCGAAAATCACCTTGCCATCGACAATCCTGATGTTGGAATTGGGACACAGGCCCACGCATGCGCCACAAAGATCGCACTTTTCATCCGCGAAAAATAACCTGCTTTTCTCCTCGACAAACCTGTGGAATTCCCGGGCGATGATGTTGGTAAGCGGCACATAGAGCTTTTTTCTGAACTTGTATCGGGATTTGCGCTCAAACGCCTCGATGACTTTGTATGGCAGTTGCTTGATCTGCCTGACAGCCAGCATGTTGGCCTGAAGCATGAACCACTCCCATAACGACCCCCTGTGCGATGTCAATAGGAAAAGCGTATCTGCCATAAGGATTTCAGAGTGGCCGATGACGACTCCGCCTTTTGATTCTATTGCGTTGGCCAGGGCGAGAGGCGCATTCCCCGAGATAAGCCCTTTGGTCATGAATGTGTAAACCGGCATCGAGTTCAGTTCTGGCAGCTGTCCCACGACCTCAAGGAGCGTATTCGGTGGCTGATAGGCATATACCGGACTGCCGACGACAAGGCCATCAAACTCGGAGATGGATGGCAGCGTGATGCCCTTTCTGGCGAATTTGGTCGTGACGCTGTGCCCCATACGGCGGAGTTGCCGCATAAGGTATATGGAGACCAGCTGCGTGTTACCTGCGCCTGAGTAGTAAAGCAAAAACAGGTTCATTGTCCACCGTGTTCGCCTCTCGCCATCTTCTTGAGGACATGCTTGGCTATTTTTCCGGTGGCCGTTTTGGGAAGCTCCTTAACAAAAACGACTTCCTTGGGCAGCTTGAAATGAGCTATATGCGGCCTGAGATACTCGATGACATCGCGCCTTTTGAGGTTGTGCCCTTCGTTCAGGACGATGTAAGCTCTTGGTATCTCGCCATGTAGCTTGTGCGGAACGCCTATTATCGCAACCTCTTTGATGGCAGGGTGCTTGTAAAGCAGCTCTTCGATCTCGCGCGGGTATATGTTCAACCCGTCGAAGATTATCATGTCCTTTTTGCGGTCGAGTATGTAGAAATAGCCATCTTCATCGACTTTTCCGATATCACCGGTTCGGAAGTAATCGCCGAAGAACGCCTTTCGGGTGGCCTCAGGATCCTTGTAATACCCTTTCATGACATTCGGCCCTTTGACGACTATCTCGCCGATGGTTTCCGGTGGCAGGAAATTGCCATCGTCATCTGCGATTTGCATCTCAACATTTTTGATCGGCAGGCCTATCGAGCCGGGCTTCCTTTTTCCGCCGACAGGGTTAACCGATGTGACAGGAGAGCACTCCGTCGGGCCATCCCCTTCGTAAATCAGGACATGGTATTTCTGTTCAAACGCCTCCATCACGGCCAGCGGCATAGGTGCGCCTCCGGAAATCGAGAACCTCCACGACGAGAGGTCCCACTTGCTTATGTCAGGCACATCGGCCAGCACGGCATACATCGAAGGAACTCCCATGAAGATGGTCCCACCGGCCGATTGGATCGTCTGAAGCAGCATATCGGGCAAGAATTTCGGCAACAAGGCTATTCGCGCGCCGAGCGTCAATGGCGTTAGCATACCCACCGTGATGCCAAAGGAGTGAAACAGAGGAAGGACAAGCGTAAAGACATCTTCAGGTGTCGCTTTGATCCCATCTATCACGGAATCCACATTGGATGTCAGGTTTTTGTGTGTTAGCATCGCACCTTTAGGCCGACCGGTGGTGCCCGATGTGTAGAGTATGGCAGCCGTGTCGTCCGGCTCCATCTCAGTGATGTATGGTTCACCTGACTCGGACGAAAATATGGACTGGAACTCGTCACTTCTCAAAAGGGCTGGTTTGTTCTGACTCTTTTCGAGGGTTGCCCTGACCAGCTCCTCCAGCTGAGGCTCATACACCAGAACTGAGATGTCAGAATGATCGAACAGGTAGGAGAGTTCGTAAGGTTTAAACATAAAGTTCATGGGAACGACGGTGCCGCCTGCCCTGAGGACCGCATGATAGGTGATAACCGCATTGGGTGTGTTAAAGAGAAGGTATCCCACATGGACGCCGGGCTTCACTCCCATCGAGTAAAGCCTGCGCGCAAGCGCATTCGTTGCTTTCTCAAGCTCATCATAAGTTATCCAATTGCCTGTGAAATAGATGGCACTCTTGTTCGAGTGTCTCTTTGCGCTTTCCATTAAGCCTTTGCTAAGGTTCATCTCCCTCCTCCTGAATTTATGAAAGATAGAGATTTCACCACCAGTAAACTCTTGGGGGTGTTCGCCTTCTCCTCGCAAACAGTGGCAGCAAAAGAATACCTCCCACAAAGCCACCAACATGAGCAAACCACGCAACGCCTGAGGCAGCTTTCACGCCTATGGAACTGAAAGCGAAAATCGCCTGCATGATTATCCAGATTCCGAGATAGAGGTATGCGGGTAGAATGACAGATGTTATGAAAAACCCGAGGAAAACAACCGATACAATTCGCGCACTCGGATAAAGCACGAAATAAGCGCCAAGCACTCCAGAGATAGCACCTGATGCCCCTATCATAGGCACTTTGGAACCGGGATTGAAGATGATATGAGTTGCACTCGCAATAATACCTGAAAGCAGATAGAAAATCAGATACCTGACATGTCCCATCGCATCCTCCACATTGTCGCCGAAGATGTAAAGAAACCACATGTTGCCGAAGATGTGCCAGAATCCACCGTGAATAAACATTGCAGTTATCAAATTGATAGGCATCGCACTCGGGATAAGGATATCTTTCCCGTGAGTGTACTCGTAAGGGACAATGCCGAATCTATGGAAGAATACAGATCGCATATCGGAACCGAGGGATATCTCGTAAAGAAAAACCAGAATGTTTATCCCGATGAGGATGTAATTAACGATAGGCCTTTCACGAGATGGGTTTTCATCCCTGATCGGAAAGAGCATTTAAAACCTCCTGATTTTCGGCACTATTTTAAAGCCACAGGGACAAATAAAAAACGGAGGGTGAGGGACTCGAACCCCCAAGGGCAGAGCCCAGCGGATTTCAAATCCGCCGCCTTACCAATTAGGCTAACCCTCCGTGTCGGAGAAAATTATATCTGTAGCGTTTGAGAGTGTCAACGAACCTGCTTCAAAGTAGATTTTATTGTGAGATGACAGACAAGTCGTTTGTTAAAGCTTAAAGACTATTTTGGGACTTATTCGAGATCAAACGACCAGTAGTATGCTATTCCGAGCTCCTTCAGCCTGTTTTCCATCTCAGGAGTGAAATCGTGCGCAACGATTACCGGGAAAACCTTTGTCCCTTCATGTCTCTCTATCTTTTTGATCCTCTTGAGGAATGTGTTCAACTCCCTGTTTGACATCCTGACCTTGCACTCACCGACGATCAACAAACGTTCATCGCCTCTACGCCCATAGCCAAATATGTTGACCTGCATTCTTTTGCCGTCGATGTCCAGATACCGCCGTCTCAATTTGCCTTCCACCTCGATGTTGAAATCACGCTTCAAGATTGAGGGTAGGTATTTATAGGTCTCGTTTTCGAGTCCATATCCGACGGAGTTAGAGAGGCCTTCGAGCCGCTCCTCGACAAAAGCCATCCTTTGGGCAAGCTTACGCACCTCTTCCTCCGTCCTTTTCTGTGCCTCGGCAAGTTGGTCAACTCGTTCAGTGAGTTTATTCAGCCTTTCCTCCGTCCTCTTTTGTGCCTCAGCCAGCTCATGGATGGCGGCCCACACCCTGTTGAAGTTCTCATTGGTCTGCTCGACGAACTTCAAAAAATCTTCCCTTTTCACGCTCTCGCCGGTAATGCGTTTGACCTCATCGATTAGACCGAGGAAAGCCTCTCTTACCTCAGGATCGAGATTTGATATTTTGCGTATGAAGTCCGTGCTTATCATCATCTATCACCTCATGGGTTAAGAGGAATAATAACGAAAACAAATTGCTCGTTCAAGGATTTATGGATGTTTTTTTAGAGAGGGCATGTCAGCCGTTCAAATTGTCTGGCTGCGTGTCAATTTTCTCTAAGTGAATTCACTGGTGAAAAGTATCTGTTGAACCTTATGCCATTATGGGCACAGACAGGACAAAAATCGCCTTAACTTGTGGCCTTGAGTAAGTTGAAAGCTACGACTTACTTCATTCTTGGCTTCATTTCTCGATGTGTTACCATCTCATAGGCCCATTCAATCATAAAACTGATTGTTGTCAGGATTACCAGAACAACAAGTGTAGCGACAGAATGAAGGTAGAGGTAATAGACCAACACGGAAAACGAGACAATGTTCCCCAGTATTGAAATCAGTATTAGTAAGGGATTGCCCTTTGTCTCCTTCACCAGTTTGAGGTGCCCTATGTTTACCCCTGTGTAGATGATCAAGAAGGCGGCGCTTCCCAGCATGGCTATTTTACTCAGATCTAACAGATTTGCGAAAATTATCACGAGTACCGCTGTTATGATTAGTCCTTCCGTGCCTTTTCCCCATATTTTCCTGTCAAAGTCTTTGGGCAGTTCTCCATCTTTTGCCATCATGTAGCTTACATTTGCACCACCATACAGGGTGGCATTTATGGCAGATGCCGTCGAGAACAAGGCCGCAATCGCTATCACCTTGAACCCGATAACCCCAAGAAATGGTCTGGCGGCTTCAGCGAGCGCGTAATCTTTAGCCTTTATTATTTGGGGTAGAGGGAGGTTCCCCACAACTGCAAGAGAAACGGTTACATAGATTAAAATCACGATGAGCACGCTCAGATATAGGGCACGAGGTAGTAATTTTTGCGGGTTGTTCATGTCTTCGGCAGCGTTGGTTATGAGACCGAAACCTTCATAAGCAAGAAAAACTATTGCGGAGGCGAAAAAGATGTTTTTAGGTGCTGGAAATCTGGAAGGGCTTAATAGCTCAGGTTTTATGAAAAACAATCCTATGAGCGCGAACAATATCAAAATCCCAACTTTTATTGAAACTATAAACAATTCTGATTCACCAACTGCTTTCGCACCGATAAAATTAACAGCTGCAAAGACAATGATTATCAAGGTTGCAACTATGTTGCTCCAGAAAGCGGGAGAGTTCGGAAAGAAGGTCATGGCGTAGGCTGCAAATGCCCTGGCATAAAGGGATAAAGCTATTATGTAACCGAGCCATAGCATTAAGTTAAATCCACCGCTAATTAAGCCGCTGCCGAAACTCTGAACGAGGAATTCGACAGGCCCCCCAGCAGAAGGATATCTCACTCCCAATTTAGCGTAAGAGTAAGTGTTGAACAGAGCAACTATGCCGGCAATCACGAATGAGATATAGACAGCGTTACCGCCTATCTGGCAGGCAGTTCCGAGTATTGAAAAGATGCCCGCTCCAACCATGCCGCCTATTCCGATTGAAATAGCGCTCCATAACCCGATACTTTTTCTTGACATCTGTTCCCTCCTTTGACGGTTATTTTGTGGGATTGTACGATGGATTTCAAAAAGCGAGCATAACGAAGGGCGGGGCGGCAAAGCCGCCCCGCCCGATTCTCTCTCTTCGGTTCGACTTACTGGTTGCTTTCAGGATGTTCCTTAAGCCACCTCTCGCGGAACTTGTTGTAGTATTTGTCGATATACTCGTCGCGGATACGCTTCAGCTCGGCGCGTGGGAACATCGCCAGAAGCTCCCATCCGAGATCAAGCGTCTTTTCTATCGGGCGATCCTCGTATTCGCCCTGCCCGATATACCTTTCCTCGAACAGCTCAGCGAACTTGAAATAAAGTTTGTCGATGTCCGAAAGTGCGGCCTCACCGAGAATCACGGCAAGCTCCTGCACCTCTTTACCGCGTGCATAGGCTGCAAAGAGCTGGTTGAACAGGTTGGCGTGGTCTTCACGCGTTTTCCCTTTTCCAATTCCCTTGTCCTTCAAACGAGAGAGGGATGCCATGACATCGACCGGCGGATAGATCTTTTTGCGGTGTAGAGACCTCGAAAGGATTATCTGCCCTTCTGTGATGTAGCCTGTGAGGTCAGGAATTGGATGCGTCTTGTCGTCCTCGGGCATGGTGAGGATCGGGATCATCGTGATCGAGCCCTTCTTGCCTTTTATCCTGCCTGCCCTTTCGTAGATCGTGGACAGGTCGGTGTAAAGGTAGCCCGGATAGCCGCGTCGGCCTGGCACCTCTTTACGGGCCGCGGAGACCTCACGCAGGGCTTCGCAGTAGTTGGTCATGTCAGTCAGGATCACAAGCACATGGTAATCCTTATCGAAAGCGAGGAATTCGGCCGTTGTGAGCGCCACGCGAGGCGTGGCCAGACGCTCGATCGCGGGGTCATCTGCAAGGTTGAGGAACAGGACAGCGCGCTCGATGGCTCCCGTCTCCTTGAAATCGTTGATGAAGAATTGCGCTTCCTCGAAAGTTATGCCCATGGCTGCGAACACCACGGCGAACTCTTCCGCTTTACCGAGCACTTTTGCCTGACGGGCGATCTGTGCGGCCATCCTGTTGTGCGGCAGACCTGAGCCTGAGAAAATTGGCAGCTTCTGACCGCGGACAAGCGTGTTAAGTCCGTCTATCGCTGAGATTCCGGTCTGAATGAACTCATTCGGATAGTCCCTTGCATAAGGGTTTATCGGTGCGCCGTTGATGTCGCGCCTCTCCTCTGGAATTATGTCAGGGCCGTTGTCTATCGGACGGCCAAGTCCGTCAAAAACGCGCCCCAACATGTCGGCGGAAAGCGGCATCTCAATCCCGCGGGCAAGGAACCTGACCTTCGTTTTATCGATGTCGATCCCCTGTGTGCCCTCAAATACCTGAATAAGCGCCTTGTCGCCCTCCACCATCAGCACCTGACCTGTGCGTTTGGTGCCATTCGGGAGTGAAATCTCAACGAGCTCGGCGTATTTCGCCCCATCGACGCCCTCTACAAAGAGCAACGGGCCGGATATGTCCGTCACGGTGTTGTATTCCGTAAACCTTTTGGGATCAAGCTGTAAGCTTTTTGAACTCATCTTCAATCTCCTTCCTCAATGCCTCAAATTTTTCGACAAATTTGCCTTCACGATCCTCTTCAATGAATTTCATGCGGGCCACTTTCTCCCATGAGCTGAGCTTCCGCATTTCCTGCACAGAAATTCCTTTGTTCAGTGCCTGCTTTGCGTTGTCGTAGAGATGGAATATCGTTTTCAACATCTGATACTGTTTTAGCAGTGAGCTGTAAGTGTCGATTGGGTCAAAAGCGTTTTGGTGCAGGTAGTCCTCACGGATCGACCTTGCTATCTCCATGAGCAGCTGGTCGGACTGCGAAAGGTAATCGAGACCGACGAGCCTCACGATCTCCTGAAGCTCAGCCTCTTTTTCGAGGATTGTCATCGCTTCTTTCGACATTGTGTAGAAATCCTCGCCTATCTCTTTGTCCAGATAAGGTTTAACGCTTTCAAGGTAAAGCGAATAGCTGCGGAGCCAGTGGATGGCGGGGAAATGCCTCTGGTAAGCCAGTTGTGCGTCGAGGCTCCAGAACACCTTTACGACCCTGAGTGTGGCCTGAACGACCGGGTCTGCGAGG
>JALVZN010000131.1 GCA_027037615.1 Caldifarciminota bacterium
AGCCATCCGTTGCGCTTCGCCTCATCGTAAAAGTCGGTTCCCGGGAACGGGTTTGCTATGCTGAACATCACCACACCGGGGCGAAGCTCCATCACCTTCCGCAGGGTGTATTTTATCGTGTTCTCGGTTTCGAGTGGCGAGGCGCCGAACAGGATGTTAAGTTTGGGCTCGATGCCGAAATCCTTCAGGTTTCTGATGGCCGTTTCGATGGTCCTGACATCTAAATCCTTTTTGATGTCGTCCAAAATGGCCTGAACGAACGACTCGACCCCGATGTCTATCTCAACGCAATTGGCCTCCGCAAGCGCCTTTATAAGCTCCCTATCGGTGAGGTAGTCCGCCCGTGCGAGGCACGACCACCTGATAGGCGTGTTTTTGATCCCCTCAAGTATCTGCATGGTCCTCTTTTTCTGGAGGATGAACTCATCGTCGATGACGGTCAAAGTCCTGTAACCTTCGGCCTCAAGCAGTTTGAACTCCTCGATCACATTTTCAGGTGATCTGAAGCCCATCGGCGGTATCGGCCTGCCGTTCCAAACCCGAAACTGCAGTTTCCTTGAAAAGCTCTGGGAATTCGGCACGCAAAACTTGCATCGATAAGGACATCCCCTTTGCGTGACCATCGCCGTGAACGGCGCATCACCGAGCTTGGGGTTGTAATACAGCTCCCTTTTCAGGAGATGGCGAGCGGGGAATGGCAGCACATCCAGATTGCGAATTAACGGAGGCGGTGGGTTGTGCCTTATCCCGTCACCGTCCATCCACGAGAGCCCTGTTATGTCGGAGATGTCAGCGTCGTTCTCAAGCTTTTCCGCAAAGTAGCGGATAACGAGATCTATCTCACCGCGTAGCACATAGGTGTCTCTGTCGGCTATGTAGAGTTCGGAATATGGCTGATACGACGGGCCGGGGCCTGTGAACAGGATCGGAACATTCCCGCGGAACCTGCGGATAAGCGCATGGGTCAGCATGTCCAGTTTTCGGGAAAGGTTAACGGAGTAAAAGACATACATCTCCGAGTCATCGTGAGCGAGAAACTCGGTCAGATCGTCCTCATTCCAGCCCTCGACAGGCGCATCGACATACCTCACCTCATGCCCGGCATCCTCAAGCACAGCCGCATAGGTCAGAGCAAACACATTCGGGATGGGATAAAGCCCGTAATTGCAGCCGAAAACCCTCTCAGGCACGCGCAGGCCCCTTATCGCCGGCGGATTTAAAAATGTTATCTTCACGCTCTCACCTCCAGAAATAGCATCTTATGATAAAGCCACCTGCGAAGAGGCGGGCTTAAGGCCTCGCAAGGCGCAATCGGGGCAAATCACTTTATAATTTTTCAAAACCACACGGAGGAATTGACATGAAAAAGCTTATAAAGAGCAGATTTGTAATACCGATGAAAGGCAAGGTGATAGAAGATGCAGGCGTTCTCGTTGACGGCCAGAAGATTAAAGGCGTTTACAGCTGTCCTCCTCCCGACGGCATCGAATATGACGAGCTGATAGATCTCGGGAATTCGATTTTGATACCGGGCTTCGTCAATGCGCACACGCACTCGGCCATGGTGCTGTTCAGGGGGCTCGCCGACGACCTTCCGCTCATGGAATGGCTGCAAAATCACATCTGGCCGATGGAAAACAGGTTCGTCGATGAGACTTTCATCAGGATAGGCGTGGAACTCGCTCTCGTCGAGATGATAAGATCGGGCACGGTGGCGTTCGCTGACATGTATTTTTATCAGGAGGTGGCGGCCGAGGTCATACGGAAAGCCGGATTGAGGGCCGTGCTCGGCGAAGCGGTCATCGATTTCCCGACGCCGAGGTTCAAGACGCCTGACGACGCCCTGAAATTCACCCGCGAATTCATCCAGAACTTCAAAGACGACGAGCTGATCACCCCAACGGTGGCGCCACACGCGCCGTATTCGTGCAGCAAAGAGCTACTGCACAAATCGAAAGCGCTTGCCGATGAATTCGGTGGCCTTCCGGTTCTCATCCATGTCGCTGAGACGCAGGACAATGTCAACGACATCATGTCCAGATACGGCAAAAGGCCTGTGGAGTATCTGGACAGCATCGGGTTCCTCGACAGCAACATCGTGGCCGCTCACATGGTCTGGCTGAGCGAGAAAGAGATTGAGATTTTCGTGGAGAAGGGCGGCGGTATGGTTCACAACCCGTCGAGCAACCTGAAGCTTGCATCCGGCATCGCACCTGTCCACAGATACATCAGGGC
>JALVZN010000132.1 GCA_027037615.1 Caldifarciminota bacterium
CCGGCGATGGTCACGACCGAACGATTATGGTCGGGATCCATTTCGACATCCAGAAGTTTAACTCCGGGAATGGCGGTCATCGCCTCAACGATGGCGTCAACCACCTCCTTCCTTCTGCCTTCAGAAAAGTTTGGAACACATTCGACTATCTTCATTTCTCTCCTCCATCTATCTTTCGGAAGGGCGGAAATGATAAGGCTTTACATCCATGAGTGAAAGCAGGTTCAGGGTAAACAATCGGATGGAGTGCACATTTTCCATCGGTGGTAGGGCCATGGGCATTCGAGACACTGCCCTACTCAGGCGAATGTCTATGTCGGGAAGTGGGGATGGAGAAATGAGGTAAAAATCAAAGTGCGGCCGCCCGAAGGGCGGCCGCACAGAGAGACCTATCGCAATCGCTGCTACTTCTTGGGTTTCCTCACCCTCATGCCAACTTGGTCGTCCCAAACAAGCGGCTCGTCAAATTTAGGCAGTGGTGCACCCGGCATGTCCTTGATGGAAACACCATACTTCCAATCAGGCGGGCAAATAGCGATATACCTTGCAAAACCACCTGTGCCACCCTTCGGCTTGGCATATCCGATGGCTATGAGACAGCCAGCTTCAGGCACCTGCCACAGATTGGTCACGCCCTCAGCCTGACAATAGCCATGATGCATAAGCCAATACTCGCCCTCAAGTGTGGGCGTCGTGTCTGTATCGAGCGGCTCGTGACCGTGGAAAAGGATGTGCCTCTGCTCGTGCAGGAATTTCAACGCATCCAGCGACACACCGGGGAACGGCTTCTCAGGTTTGACATTCGGCCATTTCTTGCTCCAATCGGAACGAACCATAACAACAGCACCCTCTGGAATCCTGCCGTGTCTCGCCTCCCACTCTTTGATGTCTTCCACCGACAGATGGTATCCCGGATCCTTCTTGACCTTTTCGCTGATGTCTATGACCACCAACGGCCTTATCGCGTATGTGGCGGGAAGCTCATCGATTGTAGGATAATACGCATCCCAGTGTGCAGGCGGATCCAGCTGAGTGCCATACTGATCCGTCGGAAGCCAATAAGCCGTCGCAACAAATCCGTGTTTCTTGTAAGTGAATACCTCGCCTTTCTTCGCATAGTCACCGAGGTCTTTCCCGGCTTTCGCTGGATAGAATTTTGCATGTCCAAATCCGGGCCAAACCGGGATGTCAGGCGTAAAGGCGTGGGTCAGGTCGATGTATTTGGCATTGACGAAGTAGTTTTGATAGACCTTCCACAGATCGTAGTCCTTCGTCTTTGGGGTCTTTGACCCCATTGCAAGGAAGGCTACACTTATTGCAGCCACCACCACGACACCGATTATTCCGTATTTACGCCTCATGCTGACCTCCTTTTTTGTAAAAAGCATTTATATCTCTACAATCATTCTTATCAAAAGTCAAGAGGAGTAAATCCGCACAGCCAGCACGAGTTTCAATTGTTGAACAACTGAGGAAAGAGGTTATATTAAGAGGCATGAAAAGCAAAATTTTGATACTGTTTTGCGGCGGCACGATCATAATGAAGAAAGGGAAAGATGGGGCGCTCGTCCCAATAGAGGACAAAGATGACGCCATAAAAACCCTGATGAACCTCGAACCCCGCATCAAGGAATTAGCCGACATAGATCTCAAATTCATAGCGGACATGGACAGCACAAACATGACACCTGCGGAGTGGGGGCAGATCATCGACGCAATTGCGGAGAATTACGACAATTATGACGGTTTTGTCATCACGCACGGCACCGATACCATGGCTTACACGGCATCTGCCCTGTCCATAGCCCTGCAAAACCTTGGCAAACCGGTGATCCTAACAGGCTCACAGATACCGGCCCTGGAACTTCACACGGATGCGCGGCGAAACTTCGTCAATGCCGTAAGAGTTGCCAAGATGGACATCAGCGGGGTTTACATAGTTTTCGACGAACGAATTATCCTCGGCGCACGGGCGACAAAGGCGTCTGAATCCAAACTTGATGCGTTCCAGACCGTAAACGACTACGATGCAGGCGAGATACGCATCGACATACAGTTAAGGCCGGAAGTCCCCAGAAGACATAACGGTAAGCTGAAAGTCATGAAGGGATTTGAACCCGACATCTTTGTTACATCGCTAACTCCGGGCCAGGATGTGAAAGATCTGGAATTTCTGTTGGATAACGATCGCATTAAGGGGATTATCATAAAGGCTTTTGGAACAGGAAATTTGCCCTACAACTTCGAAAACTTCTTCAAAAAGGCACGCGAAAAGAAGGTTCCAATCGTGGTCACATCGCAGTGTCTTCATGGCATGACCAAAATGGAAGAGTATGATGTGGGAAAGAAGGCTCTGGAACTCGGGGCTATCGAGGGGCATGATCAAAGTCTTGAGATGCTTTCAGTTAAGTTGATGTGGGCTTTGAAACATTACAGTTACGAGGAGATCAAAGATGTGATAAACACAAACTTTGTGGGGGAACTCAAGAAAAGGAAACAGGCCAGAAAACAACCGTAATCCTTTGGCTACGCTCAGGATAGCATCATCTTTGCTCTGAGTGATCGGTGAAAAATCGTGTCCGTGAACTTCAGGTTTTAAAAAATCTGTCCCTGCTACCCGTTGAGGCACAAAAACTGTGCTCGTCAAAGGCAATTCCCCTGAGAATACCCAATTTCACCCTGCAACAAATATGATGGCCACGATTTAGACTGAACTTTCACAGTCCCAGGATATTGCCAGTCCCTCTTGCATCGAGGTGAACCGAATTCTACATTTTATACCCTATTTTTTCCGAAGCTTGAACAACATTTGCTGGTTTTGTTAATTGCAGGCTCGACTTAGAGTATAATTATCCTCGCAACCGAATTTTGGAAATTTTAAAAAAGGAGCATACAATGATGGTTCACAATCAAAATGTTGACATTGAGGAACTTAAAGAGATTGCAAGGAAACTGAGGATAGACATACTGAAGTCGATCACAGAAGCGGGTTCAGGTCATCCGGGCGGCTCTCTGTCTGCAATCGACATCCTTGTGGCGCTTTATTGGCGGGTTATGAAACATGACCCTGCGCGGCCGGACTGGCCTGATCGCGACAGGTTCGTGCTCTCCAAAGGACATGCGGCGCCTGCCCTTTATGCGGTTCTTGCGGAATGGGGCTATTTCCCGAAGGATTGGCTCTGGACATTGAGGAAAGTGGATTCCCATCTTCAGGGTCATCCGAGCCGAAAGGACACGCCGGGCGTCGAGGCTTCCACAGGATCGCTCGGTCAGGGCTTCTCGGTGGCGGTGGGCATGGCTCTCGGCCTCAAAAACCACCCGTCCAGGCCTCATGTCTATGTGATGTTGGGCGATGGGGAGCTGGACGAAGGGCAGGTGTGGGAGGCCACCATGGCGGCTGCACATTACAAATTGGACAACCTGACCGCAATCCTCGATTTCAACGGCCTCCAGATAGACGGCCCTGTCGTCAAAGTCATGGATACATTGCCGATTGAGGAGAAATTCAAAGCATTCAGATGGGAAGTCAAAGTAATTGATGGACACAATTTTAATGAAATATTGGGCGGGTTTGAATGGGCAAAATCCATCAAAGGAAAGCCAGCCATTCTCATAGCAAAGACGGTAAAAGGTAAAGGAGTGTCCTTCATGGAGAACAGGGTTGAATGGCATGGCAAGGCCCCTACGAAAGAGCAGCTTGAGCAGGCACTCAGGGAATTGGGTGCCATGTAAACAGGAGGTGGTGATATGCATCGCAAAATTTTATGGACCGCAGCGGCAGCAACTGTGCTCTCAGTTATAGTTTTTGCTGTTTCTGGCTGCAAGAAAAACGAACCTCAGCCTAAATGGACCATCATCGCTTATCTGGATGGGAACAACAACCTCGACTACAGCAACAACGGCGCATCTTATGTGATCGAGGACGCACAGAGCCTTGAGAAAGTGGGCAGCACGGATGAGGTCAACATCATAGCCGCTGTCGGCGCTCTGAAAACGGGCGGCGTCGTGAGGTATTATCACATCGAGCATTACGATAATGAACTTCCAGACTCGTTGAGTTCCACCGTGTTGAGAACGCTTGGCACGACAGACATGTCCGATTACAGGACGCTCCAGGACTTCATAAAGTATGCCGTAGCGAATTATCCAGCTGACCATTACATGCTTCTACTGGACGATCATGGAGGCGGATGGCGCGGATGCTGCCTCGATGAGCAGAACGGTGGCGGCCGCATGATGTCGCTGAACTCGCTCAAGGAGGCGCTTCAGGGCGCCAATGTCCACTTCGACCTGATCGTTTTCCACGCATGCTTGATGGGACAGGCTGAGGTAGCCTATCAGCTTAAGGACTTCACCGACTATGTGGTTGCGTCCGAATTCTCCATGCCCATGCAGTCGGTGCTCAATGCACCTGAGTGGCTCGGAGCGCTTACGAGCAACCCGGACATGACGGCGGGCGACCTCGCCAGCCGTATCGTGCAGGCGGTTTACAACGCAGGCAGAAGCCTCGGAAAAGTAGTCCACATGGCAGCGGTAAAGACATCGGAAATGAACAGGCTGGCCTCGAAAATTGGCAATCTCGGCTCAAGGATCTCTGATAACGCAGGGGATCACTGGAACGAGGTTGTCGATGCATGGGGCCATACCCATTACACCCAGTATGACGACCCGACCTTCGTTGACCTCAGAGAATTTGCCGTTAACCTGAAACAGGAGCCAAACATAGGCAATAACCCTTCAATTGCCGCAGCAGCGGACTCGATCATAGAGGCCATGAACGACGCTGTGACAATAACGATGACGAACGCGCCGGGGCTCACAAGGGGCGGCCTCACAATCTACCTCCCATCGAACAGGCAGGATTTCGACTCAACTAACTATGCCCGTATCGATTTCACATCCACCCACTGGATCAACTTCATAAGTCAGTTCATCCAGCACGCCGGTGGTGGAGGCGGTGGCGGCGGTGGTGGTGGTGATCAGGTCACCATAACCGGCACAATTCACGCTTATGGAAATGAAACCCAGTATGTGGCGCACGCGATATTCAGCCACGACAATACGCCCGACAACAACGATATAGACATAACTGGCCCTCAGGTCAATGCCGGCAACATAAATGTCACATTTGATGTGCCCGATGGCTACGGGGACGGTGATTTCGTGCTGTTTTACTTTGTCGGAACCACATGCATGGACATCGATAACGACGGAAACGCCGATGATATCTGGATCGGCTTCTATCCGGAGCCCGATGCTCAGGGTAATCTCCGCATGACTCCTCTCCAGGCCAATTACAACGCCGGCACGATAGAGGCCTATTACTACATTCAGGATGCTTGTGGTGGTAAATTCGACATTCTCGGCCTCAAACCTTTGAGGAAGTAGTAAAAAACCGAGGGGCGGCGGATCCGCCGCCCCTTTTTGCATCATGGAAGTCAAAGTCGGAACATGCGGCTTTCCGATAGCCAAAAGCAAGCTCTACCAATCCGTAGATGTCGTTGAAGTCCAGCAGATATTTTACAAATTCCCTTCGCGAGAAACCGTCAAGAAGTGGCGGAAGGAAGCTCCTAAAAATGTGGAATTCACCGTCAAGGCCTCACAGCTGATAACTCATCCTCCCACGAGTCCCACCTACCGAAAAGCGGGGATCGAGGTGCCTGAAAGCCTCAGGGACAAGTTGGGATTTTTCAGGCCTACACGGGAGGTTTTCGAGGCATGGGAACGGACGCTTGAATATGCCGCTTTGCTTCACGCCGAAATCATAATCTTTCAGACACCGGCTTCGTTCAGACCAACTAAAGAGAACATCCGCAACCTCCTGACATTTTTCAAAGAAGTTTCCCATTACGGCGTGATAACAGGCTGGGAACCAAGAGGGAACTGGGACGATGAGCTCCTGCTCGACATATTCACGAAAATTGACAGCGTCCATGTGGTCGATCCATTCAAAAATGAGCCTGTTTATGGAGAAATCGCCTACTTCAGGCTTCACGGCATGGGCAGAGGCTATAAATGGGACTATTCGGAGGAGGAACTAAATCAGCTTGCCGAAAAGCTGCTGGACGACAGGCCAAACTATGTGCTTTTCAACAACACGCAGATGTTTAAAAATGCTGTGGAATTCAAAGAGTTAATCAACCAAAGATTTTAAAGATGTCAGAAAAGCTCCATCTGTTTCGGGGCTTTCCTTTTCGTTGCCTTTTTCTTTTTGGGAGCAGTCTCTTCCTCATCGGCAATCGGTCTTGCCGACGCAAACAGGTCTCCTTCTGAGGGGGATGGCTGCAACTTCTCCATGTCAATTATGATGCTGACCTTTCCGTAAACGCCGTCATAGCCGGGCTCGACATGGACCTTGCCCTCCCTCATGTTCTCGATAGCGGCTGCAATGAGCCTGCCAGAAATCCGCTCTATCTTCTCGATCGGCGTCTCAAGGAGGATTTCGAGCTCGGGACCGAGTGCATTCAACATCCTCTCGTATTCGGCCATGACCTTCTTTGAGGTTTTACCCACTTTCATGACATCTGAGATTATCTCATTCAGCGGCACAAGGTGCTTAAACGGTATGGCGTCGGGTGGGCGATAGCCCTCAGGCCTGTCCGCGAGGAGCTCCACCCTGTGAAGCACTCCGACGGTCAACGGCCTTCCGCACACGGGGCAGATGTTGCTGTTGGCGATCGTCTCTCTCGGATGATACCTCACGCCACAGATGCGGTGTCCGTCATAATGGTATTTGCCCTCCTCCGGAAAGAACTCTATGGTGAACAGAAACTTGTTTCTGTCCTTTTCGTAAAGGACCCGCTTCAGCTCGAAATAATCCAGCGGCTCTGAAAACACATTGGCCTCTCTGCCAAGCCTTGATGGGGAATGTGCATCTGAGTTCGACACCAGCACATACCTGTCGAGCTCGGAGATCCTCCAGTTCATCGGCGGATCCGACGACAATCCGGTCTCCATGGCTATGGGCTCGTTGACATAGTCTACGAAAGCCTCTTCGACGGAATCATACCCGGAATTTGCGCCATACAGCGAATACCACGGCGTCCAGATGTGGGCAGGGATGATCATTATGTCCTCGGACACCTCCCTGACCATCTCCACCATTTTGCGGATGTTCAGTCCGAATGTCGGCCTGCCGTCAGCCACAAGATCGCCGTAGGGCGCAAGTTTAGCTGCCAGCTTATCAACGCTCTCAAAGTCAGGGAAAAGCAGGACAAGATGTATCCGTCGCACCCTGCCGTTGTCGCTGTAAATGTGCGATGTCTCACCGGACAGGATGAAATCGACGCCGCCGTAGGTGAAGACGCCGGGCGATTTAATCGAGAGCTTCTCCCGCAGCTCTTTCCTCCACAGCGGATGCAGGATGTCGCCTGTGCCGACGAGCGAGATCCCCTTGATCCTCGCATAATGCGCTATGCCATCGATGTTCATGTCACGGGATGTGGCC
>JALVZN010000133.1 GCA_027037615.1 Caldifarciminota bacterium
TCGGCCGTCCCGTGGCAACAATCTGGATGTCCGCCGTCGAAAAGATCCTTATCTCCGTGTTCCCAAAATACTCATACACATCGCCGGTTATGACCACGCTGTCGCCGGGGTTGACCGTAACCACCGAAGTGTCGTATCTGAAGAACGCCATGATACCGCTCCACGGGCCTCCACCTTCTTCCTCCACGAAGAAGACCCTCGAATGCGTGAGGCCGACGGCTGTGACGATACCCGTGGTAGTCACGACCTGCCCCTGATATGTGGAAGCGCCTGTGCTATCACGATTTGACTGTATCTCATGGATTGGGATTACCTGAGCTGAGAGAACAGATGACACCAGAAAGATCGAGATAATTGCCACCAACTTCTTCATTGCCTTACCTCCTTGTTTTTTTCCAAAATAAGTGTCTAAAGTTTAATGCAACCACAAATTCACCATCAAAAAATACCCGCTTCGCCCCTTTTTCGCCAGATGGGATATGTGGGCCGACAGGTTGTAAGACGCATGGATTTCATTTAATATAGATGCTCGATGAACACATTTATTCTCCTAACACTTCTCACAACAAGTCCTTTGTTGAGCGGATATTCTGTTCATGCGGGACTTTCTGAAGGCGGCGGGGACCTGTATGGTTATGTTCTTGGGACATTCGGACAATTCGGCGTGGGGTTCTGGCGCAAGGTCTATGGCAATGTGACTAGTCCCAACTTCGCATTTGAATTCACATCGCTCAATGTCGGCGACACCACTGACAGCGGCAGATCCATCTCATACTCAATGGGTTTTGGCGCATTTGCAGACTTTCGAGTGCCGAAATTCACGCCATACATCGCCTTATACCTCCACTTTCTGCCATGGGAGAAGACTGCACTAACTTTAACCCTTCACTACTCATGGGGTTACATGGACAACAGGCCGCACGGGCTCTCCTTCGGCGCAGGGATGACATTCTTCGGACAAGCTAAGGAATACTCGCTTGCGAGGCACAAGGAGCTTGAACGGAAACGGCGAGAAAAGCTTGCGGATACATTGATCGCACACGGCATCACGAAGATAGACTCCGAACAGATAGACTCGGCGATGGCATATTTTCAGGCCGCACTTGAGGTGGCGCCGTGGAACCAGAAGGCGCGCGCACTTCTCGGAGAAGCCCACTTCCGAAAGGGCGTCGATTACGCACAGAGGCATCTCCCGGATTCTGCACTCTCGGAATTTTCCATTGCATACCAGCTCAAGCCAGAACTGCCTTACCTCTCCGACTGGATCAAGTATGTTCTGCACGAAAAAGCGGTCAACCATTACAACCTCGCTCAAAAATACCTATCGGAAGGCGACTACAAATCGGCGATCGATGAGTTCAAACAGGTCTTTCAGGTCGATTCTTCGTTCCCAATCAATCGGGACAGCCTGTTCGCAAACCTTTACTTCAAATACGGCCTGAAGGACATGGCTGACAGCAACTACGAGGACGCCGTCAAGCACTTTGAGAAGTCCATGGAATACGATTCGTCGGTCGTGCTTGCACACAAGGACAGCCTTGTGAAGGTGTATGTCAATACAGGGATTGATCTCATTGCGAGCGGGAAACTTGAGGACGGCATATCGAGGCTTGAACATGCCATCGACCTCGATCCATCGCTCAAGGATTCGTTGAAAGGTCAGCTGGCGAGTGCATATTTCGATTACGGATTTTCGCTCGGCCAAACCGATGATCCACAGGCTCATTTCATGTTCGCAATGGGGCATTTCTATTCCGGCGACCGCAAACACACGCTCGAAGAGCTGCGCAAGTTCTACGACAAGCTCAATCAGACGCCTGAGATAGGCAGGCCATACATCCGCGACCTGTTCCGACTTGCAGCCGCATCTGATCCCGTCGTTCGAGGCGCAGCGCTCAGCTCCATCGAGATAATAGCCAGAGCATACCCGCACGATGTGGCCAAGTTCACAGGGAATTTGATCAACTTCATCGACGATCCCGACAGGACATGCCGTTACGAGGCGGCGCTCGCCATAAGCTGGATATCGAGAGCCGACTACGAGAAGGTTCTGCCCTACCTCGACAGGATAGCTGCACATCTTGACGACGAATCCGCCGATGTCAGGTTCGCAGTCGTATCGACCCTCACCAGCGTTGCCAAACGGGATCCGCAGGCGGTGATGGACTACCTTGAAAAGGTCAAAAACCTGCTGACCGATCCCGATGAGTATGTTCG
>JALVZN010000134.1 GCA_027037615.1 Caldifarciminota bacterium
GGCTGGAGTTTACTTCCTGAAAGCGGAGATTGGAGGGAAGGTGTTCACCAGAAAAATTACGATTATCGGTTAAAAAAGAAGGCGTGGCCTGAAAGGCCACGCCCAGATGCTGCTTTTGGGGCGGGGCCTTGTGCCCCGCTCTTTTATTTTAAAGCCATAGCCACATTTTTGTGATGGCCGTCACGCATTACCACGGCATAATACAGATCGTTGTTGAGATGCATGAATGCACACGATAAAATACAGTCCAAAGGAGGTAGAGAATGCAGGTTATTATTTTTGCAGTTGTATCATGGGTTTCCGCCTTCCCATCAGCCGATATGGGCATGAAATGGTCATCGTGGCTGGCAAATCCGGCGTTCATCGGTATGAAATCGATCCATGAATTTGGGATTTCCGGCGATTTTTACGCTCAAGACACCGTCTTAACCATTGGCTATCGGGTGGATGGGGTCGCTGTCGCCTATCGGATTGAGGGGCAGGACAAAAATCTCTTCCTCGGAGTAGGATTTCCGCTTGCTTCGGACGGACTTTTGCGCAAACTGAGCGTCGGCTACACATACTCGCGCACGAAACAGATGGCAGGCCTCGCTTTCTGGCCTTCCCGCTATTTCACTGCCGGCATGGCTGTCGAGTGGGACAGGAACTCGATCAACGAACGGTTCGGCGTGGGCGTGAGGCCGTTAACCGAGATGGTGACGCTGTGGGGCAACGCAAACATGCAGGGCAACTACATTCGGAGCATCGGTATCGGCATCTCCGTCTCGCCAGCAAGATGGCTTGACATTCGAGGCGCGGCGAACTGTCCCGTCGGCACGATGCAGCCAGCCTCCATATCCCGTTCGACATGTGAGTATCAGATAGGCACAACTATCTCATTTGGGCACAGCCGATTAAATGTGGAATCTGCAGGCGAGAGCATGAGCTTCGGATTGGCATTTTCTAAGGAATATCAGGGCTCGCCGTTTAAACCCAGAAAGATCGTTCGTGTGGTGCTCGATGGGAAATATCCCGAACAGACCTCAAGCTCGCTGTTCAAGAAGGCAGGCAAAAGCTTTTACTCGCTTATCCATTCGCTGAAGGCGCTCAGGGACAGGAACGATGTCGTCGGCGTGCTCATCGTTCTGAAAAATCCGTCCTTGTCCACTGCGCAGGTCGAGGAGCTCGTCCGCGAACTCGCAGCTCTCAGAAAGAACGGCAAGAAGGTGCTGGTCTTTTCCAAGAACTTCTACACGATGGGGCTGTGGCTTGCCTCTCAGGCCGATGTCGTCGCAATCACCAGCAGCGGTTATGTGGTGATGCCGGGGTTCGTTTCGGGAAGCGTCTATTTCAAGCGGATGCTGGACAGGATCGGAGTTGATGTTGACGCATTCCACATCAAGGAATACAAATCAGCCATCGAGCCGTTCACGCGCAGGGACATGTCAGAATACGACCGCCAGCAGAGGATGGACTACATGAGAGACATGAAATCGACGATCTGGCCTGCGATCGCCGGGCGGATGGGGAGATCGACCGCTTACCTCGACTCGCTTGTCGATTCTCAGGGCATGTGGAACGACAGCGAGGCGGTCAGGCTTGGCTTCGTCGATACGATAATCCATTCATCGCAGCTCAAAGAGTGGGCACAGGATGAGCTGGACTGCAAACAACTGGTTGACATCGACAAAATCGTTGAGGTCAAAGATGTTGACGACTCATGGAAAATCCCTGCGGAAAGGATCGCCGTGCTTTACATCGAGGGCGGAATTGTATCGGGCAAGAGCGGTAACGATATGCTCACAGGCAAAACGGTCGGCGATGAGACCATCGTCAAGGCCATCAAAGAGATCAAAGAGGACAAGAGCATCAAAGCGGTCGTCGTAAGGGTTAACTCGCCGGGCGGCTCAGCCCTTGCGTCCGAGGAGATCTGGTTCGCATTGAGGGAGTTAAAGGATAAGAAGCCGGTCATCGTGTCGATGGGCGATATGGCTGCGTCGGGCGGATATTATGTCTCTGTGCCATCAGATGTTATAATGGCCGACAGCACCACGCTTACGGGCTCCATAGGCATCCTTTCCCTGAAATTCGTCTTTCGGAGAACGCTCGAAAAGTTAGGGATAGATGTCGATTACACGAAGATCGGCCGCCATGCGGACGCAATGTCGTCGATACTGCGGCCGCTGACGCCCGAGGAGGAGACCCTTGCGATGAAAGAGCTCAGGTATGGCTACAACATCTTCATAAACAGGGTGGCCGTCTCGCGCGGGATGACGCCTGAGAAGGTGGATTCTATCGGCAGAGGCCACATCTACAGCGGAATCAGGGCACTGGGCATAGGGCTCGTCGATTCCATCGGTGGACTTGAAGATGCGATAGAACTTGCTCGCAGGATGGCGAATGCGCCCGACGCCGAGGTCGTCTTTTTCCCGAAGCCGCGCGTGATGAGGCTTCTTGAGGAGCTGGGCGTTGCCGGCAGAGCCAACCTCGACGCCACAAAGTCGCTTCTCAGAGAGAATTACCTCTACCTCATGCCGCCGTTCTGGGTGAGGTGAACATGAGGTTGTGCTAAGAGCAGCTTTTTCGAGCGGGCAGGTGCCTTGTCACGCCCGACGGTTGAAAAAAATCGCGCATGAAAACATAATCTCTGGCGAAATCAGGAGGAGATTTGATGGCAATCCTTGTGGGTAAAGACACAAAGTTAGTGGTTCAGGGGATCACAGGTCGAGATGGATCTTTCCACACAAAATTGATGCTGGAATACGGCACGAAAGTTGTTGCTGGCGTTACACCTGGCAAGGGCGGACAGGAGGTGCACGGCGTGCCCGTCTTCGACACGGTTGAAGAAGCCGTCAAGGAGACCGGCGCGAACACATCGGTCATCTTTGTGCCGGCCAGATTTGCCGCCGATGCCATCATGGAGGCAGCGGATGCCGGCGTTCAGCTCATCGTTGCGATCACCGAAGGGATACCCGTGCACGACATGAGCAGGGTTGTGAAATTTGTCCGCGAGAAAGGGGGTCGCCTCATCGGGCCGAACTGCCCGGGATTGATAACTCCGAATGAGGCGAAGGTCGGGATACTTCCGGGCCAGATATTCAAGCGCGGCTCGATAGGCGTGATTTCGCGCAGCGGCACATTGACTTACGAGATTGTGAGCCATCTCACGGCAGCGGGACTTGGCCAGTCCACAGCGATCGGCATTGGTGGCGACCCGATAATCGGCACGCGTTTCATCGACCTCCTTGAGATGTTCGAGAACGATCCTGAGACGGAAGGAGTTGCGCTTATCGGTGAGATCGGGGGCACGGACGAACAGGAAGCGGCTGCCTACATCAAAGAGCATGTAAGCAAACCAGTTGTCGCATTCATCGCAGGCAGAACGGCGCCCGCTGAGAAGCGGATGGGACATGCAGGAGCCATAATCTCAGGCTCATCGGGCACAGCTGAGGAGAAGATCAGGGTATTTGAGGAATCCGGCGTCAGGGTCGCTCAAGTGCCCGAGGAAGTGGCCGCCCTGCTGAAGGAGGCGCTGTCTAAATGAACGGCCTGCTTTTGTCGCTGCTGATCTCAGTCTCACCGATGGCCAGATTCAGGTCGTTCATAGACAGCCTGAGATCCGCAAAGATCAAGTTTCACGAGACGGTTACATACTACGAGACCGGCCTGCAGCGCGAGTTCGATGGGGTGTTTTACTTCAAAAAGGGGCGTGGGGTCAGGATCGACTTCCAGAAACCCGACGGGCAGGCCATCATCCTCTCGGATTCCAACTATGTGATCTGGAACAAGAAAACGAACAGGGTCTTTCAGCGAAAAACCGACATCGTCTTTCCCCGAAACAGCGATGAATTCTTCAGAAAATACGATGTAACCTACTGGAAGAAAGGTGATACCCTTGCCTTTCGCATAAAGGACGCCAATGTGGGAGGCTACCTTGAGGTAGGATTTACAAAAAACGGTTTTCGTCCGATCTTTCTCGTTATTCACGGGGATGGCACGCGTTCCTTCTACAGGTTTACCGATGTCAGGCTCAATTCATGGATCGCAGACTCTATCTTCAAAGTGGAGGGAAGATGATGGGCGACTGGATTCGAGATGACTATTGCTTCGTGTGCGGCAAGAAAAACCCTTATGGATTTAAGCTCGACATAACGACAACGCCTGAAGGAAAGGCCTTTGTCGAGCTCGTCCCTGCCCGTGAGTATCAGGGATATGGCGGCGTGCTTCACGGCGGGATAGCCGCCACGCTGTTAGATGAGATCATGGTCTATGCCGCTTATGGCGTGGGAAAACCGGTTGCCACCGTGAAGCTTACCGTCAGATATAGGAAACCTGTGCCCATAGGCCAGAAGATACGCGTTGAGGGCGAAGTCAAATCGGTTTCGGGCCGCAAGGTGCAAGCAGTCGGACGCATCCTGAACTCAGAGGGCGATGTGCTCGTCGAGGCCGAGTCACTGATGTATGAGGTGAAGGCAGACTGAGTGCGGGCCAGCGGAAATCGGCCCGCACTTTTACATCACATCCAGCCTCCAAACACCAGAAACAGGCTCAGGTTTGGACCTCTGAACGAGAAGTCTGGCGTCCCCATGAGGTTGGTTCCGTCCATGTTCTCCCATTTCTCCGTCACAGGCAGGATGTAACTCGCTTTGACCGCAAGCCCGACCATCGGCGCCTGCTTCTTGATTTCCACAATCCCCATGACGCCCAACTCGACCGAGAACGAACTGTATTTAACGGCCGCAAACCTGTGCGGATCGGCAATCAGGCTGTCGAAACTGACGGATCCCTGTTCGGGTTTGAACTCGAATGTGTAGCCACCGCCGCCAATGCCCAACATCCCAAAGAGATCAATCGGGCCATTGGGAAGCAGCTCATAGCCGACATTGAAGAACCCTGCGCCGCCTTCAACGCCTACCGTAACGCTGTCGCCCTGCAGATTTTCCTGAGTGCCAAACCCATAGCCTCCGAATATCAGGCGGTCGCCTCCTCCGTATCCACCTCCGCCAAATCCAGTTTGATACGCCGAGATTCCCTCAATTCCGTGGTTGCTCAGGACTTGATTGATGCCCTTCACATCGAGCCCCGTGTAGAACAGCCCAAACCCACCAAATCCACCCGCTCCGACTATTGCAACAAACAGCATCGCATACATTTTGACCACCTCCCGGTTTTGTTTAATCAAGCTTTTTCATTTTACCACAAATAACATTGTATTGCAAAGTGTAGGTTGTGAGTTTCGACGGTAGGTGGTTTGGTGGAAGGGCTGCAAATCCTCCCAATCATCCCCATCAAAGGGTTAATTTCGTGGAAATTCGCCAATTTTCACGATTTCGGCGCAATTCTGTGGCATCTCAGTGATGTTGACTTTGTTTTGGGGCGACCTTATCCTAACTCATGCCATGAAAGGAATTAAGAAACATTTGAAGCGGTTCTATTCGTTGTATAAAAAGGATCCGGAGGCAGCGATAGACTTCCTGAGGAGCCTTGCCCCGGAAAATCCTATGCTGCACACGGTTATCGGTCTGCTTCTGTTCAAAAGGCAGGCCCTCGTTGAGGCGGAGCTTGAATTCAGGAAAGCTCTTGCAAACGACAGATTTGATTTTGTTGCCGCTTACTTTCTTGGCTACACTTTAGAGGTCTCCAAAAAAGACATCGAGGAGGCATTCTCTCTTTACGAGATAGCTTACTACATCTTTCCATGGGATCCTGACATCAAAGAAAGTTATTTCAAGCTCAAACACGCTTTGCAGCGGCGCAACAAGGCCGAGGAAAGCGAAGGGAATGAGGAGATTGTCATACCTCCGACTGCGACACCTGAGGAGGGTTTGCCTAAAAGTGCTCAAGACACTCTTAAAGAGTTTCTCAGTAAACTTAGCGAAAAACACATAGACAACCTTAATGTTCCTAAACCACCAGAAGATAACATTTGAAAGGAGCTCCCTTATGGATTACAAAAAAAGGATTGAAAGGGTAAGAGGGAAATTTTCTGAACTTGGAATTGATGCTCTGCTCGTGAGCGATCTATCCCGTCCTGAGCAGTCTGTTCCGAATGTCCAATATCTGACGGGATTTACGGGTTCAAACGGCTATCTTCTGATAACAGCCGATGACGCAATATTTTTCACAGATGGAAGATACGAAATTCAGGCCGGTCAGGAAGTGACCTGTTGTGAAGTGCGCATAATGAGCAAAGATGTTACCATAACGGGTGCCGTCAAAGAGAACTCTACACTTGGCGTTATCGGCGATCACATAACCGTTACAAACCTTCAGCGATTTGAGAGCTCCCTTTCAAAAAAGAATGTCTCCGTGAAACCTGTTAAAAACATCGTCATGGAGCTCAGGAAGGTCAAGGATGAGGATGAGATCGAGCTGATAAAGAAAGCCCAGGCCATAACCGACAAACTGTTTGAGATCATAATCAACGAGCTTGTGAGGCCTGAGAAGATGACCGAGCTCGACCTTGCCGCTGAGATCGAATATCAGATGAAAAAATTGGGTGCGAGCGGGCCGAGTTTCGACACCATAGTCGCAACAGGCGAGCATACGGCATTGCCGCACGCAAAGCCGCGCAGGGTTGTGATTAAAAACAACACCCCGTTACTCATCGACATGGGCGTTTATCTGGACGGTTATGTGTCCGACATGACGAGAACCGTCTGGATCGGCAATTCCCCGAACGAGGAATTTGAACGAATTTACAGGATTGTCCTTGAAGCTCAGAAGACAGCTGAGATGGGCGTGAGGCCCGGCATGACCACTGTCGAAGTGGATAAGCTTGCAAGGGATGTGATCGCCAGTAACGGCTACGGCGATAAATTCGTGCACAGTCTCGGTCACGGCGTGGGTCTAAACATCCACGAGGCGCCGATCGTGTCGAGCAGGCCTGAGACTGCCACTGAAGTCAGGGAAAACATGGCCTTTACCGTTGAGCCCGGCATCTACATCGAGGGGTTCGGCGGCGTTAGAATTGAGGACATCGTCGTCATCCGTGCCGACGGCGCGGAGATCATCACAAAATCACCGAAAGAGGAACTGATCAGAATTTAGCAATATTTTGCAAATAAGGAGGTTAAGTATGCCTGATTTGAGACCCGGAATGGCGATCAAATGGAACAACGAAATCTACCTTGTAATAGATTTCCAGCATATCCACATGGGCAGAGGCGGCTCGACCACAAGGGCCAAGCTCAAGAATGTGCTCACGGGCCAGGTTCGAGAGGTCAGTTTGAGGGACTCCGACAACTACGAGGAAGTCCGTATCGACAGGCAGCCGGCGGTTCTGTCCTACATTGCCGGAAATGAATACCATTTCATGGATAACGAGACCTTTGAGGATGTGACTTTTACGGCCGAGCAGCTTGGCAGCGAGGTCAC
>JALVZN010000135.1 GCA_027037615.1 Caldifarciminota bacterium
GGGATAGGGGGGGGGGGGGCGGCCCTCGGGCCGGCCCCGCCGATATAATCTCCTTCCTCTCTCATCAAACCATCATCTCCGAGAATCAAGCTGCCAGAGCCAATCCAACGGAAATGTTTTTGGCTCATCCCTCTTTCCTCGGACCAGCTGACAGAACCAATCAGCCCGCAACGGCAAACACAAGCGCTGAAACCGTTTCGGCACCGGCATCCACCAGAGGGCGCGCGGCCTCGTTCAATGTGGCGCCACTCGTCGTAACATCATCCACAAGCAGGATTTTCCTGCCGTCCACCTCGGAAGCAGGCACAATCAACTCAAATGCGTTCCTCACATTCTCAATCCGCATTGAGTGGTCCTTTAACCTCGCCTGCGGCGGCGTGTAGCGGTTCCTCCTAAGCAGTTTGCGCTCAGGAACGCCTGCCATCCCACTTATCCATCTGGCGAGGAGTTCGGTCTGACTGAACCCGCGCTCCCTGCGCCTCGACACGAACAGCGGCACCTCCGTGATGAGGTCGAAATCATGACCCTCTATCGCCTTCGCCATCATTTTCGCCATGAATTTGCCCATCTCCATGTTACCGCTGTATTTGAACAGATGCACCACATCCGCCGCAACGGAATCGAACCTGTAAACCGCAAAAATCAGCTCGATGTTCTCGATGAGCGGCCTGTAACAGCATATCGGGAGCCTCAGTCTGGCGAGCTCGAGGTTGCAATCCTCACAGATTGACCCATCCTCGACCCTGTTGCCACAGATTTGACATGTTGGAGGTGCTATCAGATTTATCGGAGCCCTCAGTATATCCCTGAGCCTCAAGCTTTCACCTTCTCAAGGGTTCGTTTTAGCACAATGTCCAGCAAAAGGATGAAACCTATGATCGGCATGAGCATGATTTTGTAGTATGTGACAAGAAACCAGATGAGTGCGATGACGGCTATCATGGGGAAGCCGGCAAGGATCGCCAGCCTCCGCTCCGATCTTGAGGCCGCGAAGTCGAGGGTGAACGGAAGCTTGCGATCAACAAGCCCGTAGGCATAACCCATGGCAAGCGATGATAACCACGAAAATAGCATGATCTCAACTGTGTCCCCAAAGGCATGCGGGGCTGCGATCAGAACGATGACAGTGAGCAGCAACAGGTATGCGCCGAGCAGGAACAGGATTGCAAACTCCACTGTGTAAGCTATGATCTTGCCCTTCTCGATCGGCGCTGTCTGAAGTATCCACGCCCCTTTGTAGGACGACGAATACCTGAAGGTCATCAGCGTCAGGAAAGCCACGAAGAGAACGATGCCGAGCAACGCACCCTCAAACTTGTCGCTCGGCTGATATGCATACTTAAGCGCCACAAAAAGATAGACGGTCAGCGTTGGGATGAACGAGGCGCGGAACGCTGCATCGCGCATGAGGTGGGATAGTGCGAGTTTCCACACGGCCATCCTCGGCGAACGAGACAGTTTGACAGTTGCGGGAGACTCGCCTGACACGGGACGGCCTTTTCGTTGAGCTGTGTCCCACCGCTCTGACGAACCGGATGCGGAGATGACCCTGTAAAAATAGGCAGCGATGGCGGCGGTCAGCGCAACCGTTATGAGGAAATAAAGAACCTGAAGATCAAGTCTGCCTTCGCTGTAAGCCTTTCCAAAGAGGTGAAACGGCAGGTATCTCGCAAAACTGTTGTCGGATATGGAGATTAACAGCTTTTTGATCTCGTCGTAAAAGAGGAACCAGAGGCCGACCGTGATGCTCAGCATGATCTGGCCTATCTCGACCGCCTTTTCCATCGCCATGTTTCGGGCGA
This sequence comes from Caldifarciminota bacterium, assembly GCA_027037615.1. GTDB lineage: Bacteria > Hydrothermota > Hydrothermia > B15-G9 > B15-G9 > WGAI01. The sequence continues at coordinate 1,803 of JALVZN010000135.1, forward strand.
CGGCGATCGAGACGCCCATGAGTATAATTCCAAACGCAATGAGCCCTGTGGACATTGCTGCGAGAAAAGCACTTATGAACTCCCTGCCAAGCCCGACCGCATAGCCAAGAGCCACGAGCGCAGAGATGACGGCTCCTTGAGCCAGGACGAGGATGGTTTTCGCTTTGAACCAGAGCTCAATTTTAACGGGCATCGAAAACAGAAACTCGATATCCTTCTTTCGGTCAATCAGGTATGAGATTTCAGTCAAAAAGTAGAACAGCAGATATGAAAAGATGGCGACCAATGTGACCGCCATCCCCGAAACCGCCATCCTCTCAAGGATCACAGTGATCTTGCCGAGGGAATAGCCGATAAAAAGCAACAGCAAAATCATCGTGGCATACCTGAACCTGT
>JALVZN010000136.1 GCA_027037615.1 Caldifarciminota bacterium
TCGTTACAGGCTCTACAAAAAAAGAGATCAGGGTAGAAGTCTGTTCCAAATGTCACCCATTCTACACGGGCGAGCTGAAAGCAAGAGCTGCGCTCGATGCGGGCGGCCGTGTCGATAAATTTGTCAAGAAATATAATTGGAAAACAGAGGGGTAAATTATGAAGAAGTTAGTTTCATGGGTTGTGATGGGGGCTTTTTTAGCTGCTGGGCTCAGCTGTGCGCCCAAGAAAAAGCCCACCACATCGCCTGTTACCACGGAGCCGGGCATTATGCCGTCCGGCAAACTGGCTAAGAAACCGCCTCCACCTCCGGTGCCCGGGTCAACTGGAGAGACTACGATAACCGAGATTACGCCTGAAGAGAGCAACCCGATATCTGATACATCGTCAGTAAACAAAGTATCTTCTGGCTCTCTGCCTCCCCAAAAGACGCAATCTCCTGCTCCTTCAACAACAGGTAAAACAACGACAACGCAGTTCACAGAGACGAAAGAGATCAAACCGAAGCCTCAATCGCCGCCACCACCGCCTCCACAGTCTGCGCCAACACCTTCTGTGCCTCAACCTGCAGCCGGGCAGCCTGCGGTTCAGACTTTCGTGTATCAGGTCCAGCTCTTCGCATTCAAATCTTTCAAAAAAGCGACCGATGTCATGCGCCAGCTCAGGAAGCAGTATCCATCTTACAAATTCGTAGTTGAGAAGGAAGACGGGCTTGCCAAAGTTCGCGTCGGCGATTTCCCAACTCGCATGGATGCTGAGAAAGCCAAAGAGTTCTTCAAGTCAAGGGGCTACAAGGATGCTTTCATCGTGGGTGTAATGACATCCACGCCCTGACACAACCCATCAACAAAAAACATGTCGTTTGAGCTGATAGTCGCTACGACTAACAGGGAGAAGTTTGTTGAAATTTCGGACTACCTGAAACTTGACGGGTTGAAACTCGTCCCGCTTTTCGAGCTTCCTGATGTCCCTGAGATCGAAGAGACGGGGTTCACATTCCTTGAAAACGCAACTCTAAAAGCCGAAACGATTTACAAGCGCTATAAAAAGCCGGTGTTTGCCGACGATACAGGGCTTTGCGTCGATTACCTGAACGGCATGCCGGGTGTGTTCTCGGCTCGGTTTGCCGGCCCAGATGCAACTTACGAGCAAAACAGAAAGAAACTCATGAAATTGCTTGAAGGAGTGCCGTTTAACCGAAGAAGGGCATACTTCGTCACTCAGATCGTTTTCTTCGACCCTGATGGCAGGAGGCATACCATAGAAGGGCGCGTGAACGGATTTATCACCGAGAAAGAGCGCGGCAGTGGCATCTTCGGGTATGACCCCGTCTTCCTATATCCTCCTATGGGACGGACATTTGCAGAGCTCCCAGTCAGGATCAAAAACCGTGTGAGCCATCGAGGCAGAGCGCTGTCCGTGCTGAAAGAGATGTTGAAACAATGGCTTTAATCCCAGCCGTATTCCTTGATCGCGATGGGACGATAATCGAGGACAAGCATTACCTGAACACGCCTGAGCAAATTCGTTATCTCAAAGGGGTTAGAGAAGGTCTGATTTTGCTCAAACGACATGGGTTTGAGCTGTTTGTGGTATCAAACCAGTCCGGCGTCGGTCGAGGCTACTTCGGATTTGAGATGATGAGGCGGATAAACAGGCGTATTGAGCTTGACCTTCACTCATGGGGCGTGTCCATCACCCAATCCGAATTCTGTCCGCACCATCCCAACGAGCGATGCGGCTGTCGCAAGCCCGGAACCGCCATGTTCGAGCGGATCTTTCATCTCCATCCTGAGCTCGATTTAAGCCGCAGCTTCATGGTCGGCGACTCGAAGCGCGACATGGTATCCGCAGAAAAAGTTGGCCTCAAAAAGGTGCTGCTCTCCGCCAAACCTCCGAATTTCGATGTCGATTACTGGACGCCTGACTTCCTGGATGCGGCCAGGTGGATAATCCAGAAGGCCATGCCCTAAAGCCAGCCGTTGCGGATATACCATTCAAATGTGCTCAGAAATCCCTCTTTTTCGTCTATGTTCGGCCTCCATTCAAGCTCGTTTTTGGCCTTTTCGTTGGAGCACAACCAGCCTGAGGCTGTGAGCTCCCTGATCTTGTCCGGGTTCACAAAAGTGGGTTTGCCTATCAGTCGGGCGAAGAAGTGTGCCACATAGGCCGTTGACATGGCAATCCATCTGGGAATCCTGATGTTGAGAAGGGGCGAAATGTCCAGGAGCTCCGCCAGAAATATGCCCCAATCCCTGACATGGAGATCCCTTTCACCGCACACGAAGTATGCCTCTCCGTCCCTGCCTTTATCTGCGGCCTTGACGATGGCGTCCACGAGGTCGAGCACATGGATCATGCTGACATAGGTGCCCTTTCCGATGTAGATGTTGAGGTGGTTCTTTATGAGCTGAAAGAACTTGTAAACTCCGTAGTCCCTTGGGCCATAGACTGCGACCGGCCTGAGCACGACGAACGGGACAGTGTGCCTTCCCCTGAGGAAATCCTCGGCCATCCGTTTTGAGATGCCGTAATTTGAGATCGGCGGGGCTGGATAGTCCTCTGGAATCCTTGTCGTTGGTGGCGATGGCCCCACGGCGGCGCGACTGCTCAGAAGCACAAATCGCTTAACCCCGGCCTTCTCCGAAGCAACATACAGGTTTTTGGTGGCCAAGTAGTTGCCTGCGATGTAGTCCTCCCTTTTAAGTGCCCTGACAACGCCTGCCACATGGAACACGACATCGATGTCGGCCAACGCTTCATCGATCCCCTCGTTTTTCGCAAGATCCCCGTAAGCGTATTCGACAGATAAGCCTTTGATCCATCGCAGATTGCTGGTCTTTCTAACGAAAACCCGAACATTCCAGCCATCGGAGAGCAACTGTTCCGTCAAATAGCTGCCCACAAAGCCGTTAGCGCCCGTGACAAGCGCTTTCATAACCGCTTGACCTCCGACGCATCGATCTGGTTCTTGTATTGATACCTTCCGATCCTCTTGACCTTGCGGTAGATCCCTTTGACCAACACCCTGTCGCCGTCCGAGATGCGCGGATGGCCCTTGCCATAGTAAACTTTCAGCGTTCTGCCGTAATTGTCGCTGAGTTTGAAGGTCGTGTATTTCCTGCCCGATTTCGATGTCTTGAAGTTTATGTCACCTGCAAGTCCTTCAACCTCAACAATCCTACCGTCGTATTCCTCCGGGTTTTTCAATATCTGGCTGACCGATGGGCGGACGATGACCGTATCTTCCCCCGGCTCATGGGATTGTTTCCATACCTTCTCGAAGTATTCCTCGAAGTCGTTGACATTGCCCCTTATGAGCGCATTGCTTTCGTTGTTGCTCGTGAATGCCTGCATCGTCCAGTTCGTAGAGCCGACGAGTATGTTTCTGCCGTCAACTATCAGGAGTTTGGCATGGGTGGTGCGCCATCTTGGGTCAAAGCGGACATCCACATAGCCGCCGTCTTCAAGGAATTTGGCCACCTGTTGTGCCTCTTTCTTGAATGCCTTGCCGAGAAACTCATCGTCGCCGCCTTCCAGCACTACCCGCACATCTGCCCCACGCCGCCCCGCTTTCTTAAGCTCCATCAACAGGGTATCCGTTTGATGCTTACCCTCGTAATACTTGAGGGCGAACATTATGAGGTGCACGGATGATCTGGCTGACTTTATCATGCGCAGAGCCGTGGGATAGTAATCGGTGTTGAAAACGCCTCTCACGCTTGCCATCGATGAGCTGGCGGTCAGCTCGCCTCCGACACTGCTACGCCCGACACGATACCCACCGTAAAATGCAACGCCGAGAATTATCAGCGCTATAACCAGATACTTTTTCATCTCGTTACCTCCATGTTTGTCGTTTCAGGAGAGATTATAATGCCCGAAGATGGATTAAGCTCTGCATGAGCCGATTTCATAGTGTAAAATAGGCAGTCACAGGAGAGAGATATGGTTACAGGTCTCGAAAGATTGCTAAAATCACCGGAATTGCTGTCTGGCAGGAGGGTGGGCTTGATGACGAACAGGAGCGGAGTGACATCCGCTCTCGAACGCAACATCGAAGCGCTCCTGTCAGCTGGCGTCCAGCTTGAAGTCATATTTTCGCCAGAACATGGGCTTTACGCTGCTGCACGCGATGGCGAGCCTGTGAGCGAGACGAAGGACAAGCCGACCGGCATAACCGTCATCTCAACTTATCCCAGGATAGACGAGGCCATTTCGAGGGTGAACGAGTTCGCCGATGTAGTGCTGTTTGACATTCAGGATGTCGGAGCCCGATTTTACACCTACATCAGCACATTGAGGAAGTTCGTCGAAGGCGCAGCAGACAATGGTTACGAGGTTATCGTCCTTGATAGGCCGAATCCGATAACCGGACGGGTGGAAGGCTGGCTGCCTGAGCCCGAGTTCCACTCCTTCGTCTGTGCGGCAGACATTCCAGTGCGTCACGGGTTGACGATTGGAGAGGTGGCGAGGCTCTACGCCACGGAGCTCGGCGTGACCGATCTCGTGGATGTCATCACCATGCCCGGATACGATAAATCGATGTGGTTCGATGAGCTGGGGCTCCCGTGGGTGCCGCCATCTCCAAACATACCGACGCCTGACACGGCTCTGGTATATGCCGGCATGGGGTTCATCGAGGGCACCAACATGTCCGAAGGGCGCGGGACGACACGCCCGTTTTTCACAGTGGGCGCGCCGTGGATGGACGCTTTTCGAGTGGCCGATGTCATGAATTCCGCCAACCTGCCGGGCGTGAAATTCCTCCCCGCTTTCTTCAAGCCATCTCTGTCAAAACACACCGGCAAGTTGTGCGAAGGGATTGAAGTCTTTGTGACGGATAGGGACGCTTTCCGTCCCGTGTTGACTGCGTTGAAACTCATAGAGACGGCCATGAAACTTTATCCTGATGATTTCGAGTGGGTTAAACACGGAGACGAATACTGGATCGACAAGCTCGCAGGCACATCAAAACTCAGAGAAGCCATCGAACAGGGCGGGCTCGACGATTTCCTGAACGAAAACTCGGTCAACAGCCAGATTGACATCTATCAGGACATGTTGCTTTACTAAAAATGGAGACAGCCATGAACCTGTTAACCTTTTTCCTCATAGGGATAAATCCGATCGGATTTAATGTAAATGCCGGATTTGGAGTTCCTTCTGGGCCGATCGCCCGCGAGGTGATAAGTGCAAACCGATTTTCCATCGGGGCGAGGTTTGGCGACGACAGGTGGGTCGGCGCTGAGTTAACCATGACATCCATGCCCGGAATTGCGGCCCCTTACTCGGTGGGTTTCGCCGGCCTCGAACCCAACATCGGCATGGCTTTCGGCAAGTTCTACATCATCGGCAAAGCTGGAGCTGGCAAGTTCTGGCGCAGGTTTTCCAGTGCTCAGGAGAGCGGATTTTCATCCATCGTTGAAGTGGAATTGGGGCTCAACATCGTGGAATCGTCCTTCGGAGCGCTGGCAACCGGCATCTACACGACCGTCTTCCCATCGAAATCCAATTCCATCATCCTGTATGGCATTAACTTAAGCATAATGGGGTTGGTGTGGCAATGAGGTGTTGGGCTGAGATAGACCTTAATGCAATCAGGCATAACATACTGACAATCAAAAAGATCTCTGGCGCGGCGCGCGTCGCCGCCGCAGTGAAGGCGAACGCTTACGGGCACGGTGCCGTTGCCGTTTCGCGAGCCATCTCGGACATAGTCGATTTTCTGCTTGTCGCCACTCTGGACGAAGCGATAGAGCTCCAGGACAACGGAATTGACAAAAAAATCCTCATACTCGGCGTCCTGATAGACCGGGAGGAAGTCGAGGAGGCGGTCAGGCGCGGCATAAGGTTCAACCTCTCAAACGACATCGTCCTCAAAAACGCAATCGAGGCCGCAAAGAAGCTGAACAAAACGGCTTATGTGCATGTGGAGTTCGACACGGGCATGACGCGCACGGGCTACGAGATCTCACGGGGCATACAGGTGTTAGAAAACATTAGTTCCAGCGATGACATTGTGGTTGAAGGTGTTTTCACCCATTACGCAACTGCGGATGTCGATGTGAGTTTCGCTCGCAAACAGCTTGACCGATTTTCAAAGCAGATCGTCCCGCATGTGAAAAAGCTTTTCCCACAGGCGATAATCCATTCAGCAAACAGTGCGGCCTCTGTCAGGATTAAGGATGCGGTTTTCGACATGATAAGGCCCGGCATCTCGATTTACGGACTTCTGCCCGATGTCAGCATGGCCGATGAAATGCCGTTCCTCAAGCCTGCACTCACATGGAAGACGCGCATCCTGCAGCTCAGGGATGTGCCTGCCGGTGTGGGCATAAGCTATGGCCTGACCTACAAGACGACCAGAAAATCCAGAATTGCGGTGCTCGGCGTTGGCTATGGTGATGGGTACCCGCGCATCCTGTCGAACAGGGCTGAGGTGATCGTCAGGGGGAAACGGGCGCCGATAGCCGGCCGTGTCTGCATGGATCTCACCATGATCGATGTGACGCATATCGACGGTGTTAGCGTCGGCGATGAGGTCGTTCTCCTCGGCCAGATGGGTGATGAGCGCATAAGTGCCGAGGAGGTCGGCACATGGGCCGAGACCATAAACTATGAGATCGTGACGAGGATAATGCCTCGCACAAAAAGGGTTTACATCTAAAAGGGAGGAAGGGCTATGGAATACACGAAACTCGGCAAAAGTGAGCTTGAGGTCACCAAAATCGGGCTTGGGACATGGCAATTTGGAACCGAAGGGTGGGGCTTTGGCAAAGATTTCGATCGCAATGACGCAATCAATGTGGTCAAGGCCGCAATCGATAACGGAATTAACTGGATAGACACGGCTGAGGCGTATGGCGGAGGCGAATCCGAGCGGATAATCTCGGAGGCATTGGGCAACAAAATCAACGATGTGATAATAGCCACGAAGGTGTCCGGGCCCCATTTCCAGAAGAACGACCTTTTGAAGGCCGCTGAAGGCTCGCTGAAGCGGCTCAACCGCGACTGGATCGACCTCTATCAGCTGCACTGGGTTAACGGCTATGTCCCGTCCGAGGAAGTGGCAGAAGCCTTGCAGCTCCTGCTTGAGCAGGGCAAGGTCCGCTATGTCGGCGTGTCCAACTATCCGCCTGAGCTCATAGAGCCGCTGCGCAACATCTTGGGCGACAAATTGATAACTAATCAAGTTCGCTACAACCTGCTCGACAGAAGCATCGAGAAGGCGATAAAGCCGTATTGCCTTAAGCACCAGATTCACATCATCGCATTCAGCCCGCTTGCCATGGGCATGCTGACCGGAAAATACAACCGAG
>JALVZN010000137.1:0-11128 GCA_027037615.1 Caldifarciminota bacterium
TTCACGGCCAGTTCTTTGTCAGGGTTGAGTTTCCTTATGAGTCGAATGCCGAGGTGCTTCTCCTCTCTCTGGGTTCAACAGTTTCTGTGGAGAAAAAAGGCACTTTTGATTTGATGCTTGAGATCTCTTACGGGACGGTTAAGTCCGAATTGGTCTCTTTTGATAATGTCCCTGATTGGCTGGATAAAGCACATGAAAGGATCGAAACGGCGTTTGAAGCATCTATAACCGACAAACTTAGAGAAAAATTTGAGGAGGTGGGAGTATGATGAAATTTTCAAATTATGGCTTTTCTTACCGCTTCCCTGAAAATTCCATCTCATTGCGAAAGTATTGGATTGAAGACAGGCCTTACAGGGAATATTCGATTTACCTTCAGGGCTTAAATTTGATAGAGTGGATAAGTGATGCCTACATCCTTAAAACTCCCAATGAGATAAAGCGTTTTCTGATGGCCAACAAGGATCTGCTTCCAATTCTTGTGGAAGGTTATATCCGAATAATAGAAATTTTCGGGTATTTCCCTATCTATCTGGAGCTTCACAGCGATCCGGAAGAAGAATGGGAGGAGCTTTTCATCGTCATCAAAACGAAACATCCAGCAGAAAAGGCCCTCGAACTCGAAAAAGCGCTCTTCGAGGAGTGGTTCGTTGATGTGATGGACAAAGTCAGCGGCCGATTGAACTTCACTGAGGAGCCGCTATGAGTTTCGACTGGAAAGAATACATAAAGCTGGCAGAGGAGCTGTTAAAGCAGGTTGATGAGGCTCATTTGCGTTCGAGCATAAGCAGGGCATACTATGGCGTGTTCTGCATTGCACGAAACAAATCTGGCTACAAACGCACCAAAGCGACCAATGTCCACAAGAGCGTTATCCTGCATTATCAGAGGTCTCACAATCTCGATTATAAATTTGTGGGCAAACTCCTGGACGAGCTCAGGAGAAACCGCAACGATGCGGATTACAACGAGGACAAGGTTATCGATTTAAGGCTGGCTGAGAGGGTTCTGGCTAAAAGTTCAATGATTTTAGAAAAACTTTAAACCTGTAAGTTTAGCATTTACAAAAACTTAATCTCCATTCTGAATCCCTGCATCACGGTGTTGAAGCCAATCGGATGGTCAGAAGATGTTGCCCCTGTGGTGCATACCGCCCTGTGGATAGTTGCAATGCACTGGCTTATAATTAGTTCGCCATGAAGATCGCAATCATCTCGGACACTCACGATAACAAAGAAGCTGCTGTCAAAGCGGCCAGAATTGCCGAAACGAAAGGCGTTTCCGTGATGCTCCATCTCGGAGACATCATAGCCCCGTTCACTCCGAAATTCATGCTTCAGGAATTCCACGGCAGGTTTATCGCGGTGTTCGGCAACAACGATGGTGAGCGCCCGTTCCTCGTAAAGACAGTTAGTTCGCTCGGAGGCGAGATAGGGCCGGCCCCAAAGGTCATTGAGTTAGACGGCCGCAAGATCATCATGATGCACGAACCGTTTGCGGTGGAATCCATTGCAAAGTCAGGCGATTTCGACATAGTGGCCTATGGGCATACCCATGAGCTCAGGAACGAAAAAATAGGCGACGCGCTGCTTTTGAACCCCGGCGAAGCGTGTGGTTATCTCACCGGCAAAAGGACTTTTATGATAATTGACCTCCAGACGATGGATGTCGAGATCGTGGAGATAACATAACATGTGGCTCAACCTGTTCGTTTTGCTGCTTGTCCTCGTCTCGTTTTTCAGAGCGTTTTTCAGCGATACGCAGTATCTGGCGAGAGAGGTTTTCTTCGTGCTAGCCATAATGATGGGATTGCCCCTGTCGGTGGTCTATGGGCCTGAGGCTGCCAACGCGATTTTCGGTGATAACCAGCTCGGCGGTTTCCAGCCGGTGGCCGGATTCCTCATAGTGTTTGGCCTGATCATGCTGTTCGCCTATGTGCTTTCATCTGGCCTCGCACAATGGATTGGCCCGAAAGACAAAAGCAATACGACCGGAAAGGTGATTCTTGGCATCATGGCATCTATCGAAGGGCTTTTGGTTGTAGGCTCCTTGCTCTTTGCCACTTCCATATTCAGCGACAAACTGGCAAAATCCATAAACAATGCGAAGGCGTCGAAAGTGGCGGTCTCGTTCGCAAAATGGGTTTATCTCGATTTCGTGGACATAGATAAAGCTCTGGAATCCAAGAAACATTACAGCATTCCGCCCACCTTGAGGATTTATGGTGGCAAGGTGGAAATCGTCAATAGGGGCGAGAAGGCGATAATAAAGTACCCAATTCCCGACTCCATCGGCGGCGGTGAAGCAGCCCTTGTGCTCATAAACCCTGAGATTAAATACTTGATAGAAGGGAAAAATCCTCGTGTTTTACCACTGACGGATACACTGAAGCGGGTCGAGAAGTAGGCTATGGGCGGCGATAAAGTTGTCACCTATGGGATTGTGCTCCATTTCGACGATAACCTTGGTCGTGGCATCATCCGCATAATCGAGACCGGGGAGCGCATAAAAGTTACTCACAAAGATGTGGAAATGGAGGGTTTTGTAGTTCTGTCCGAGGGCGAGAAGGTCAAAATTCTACGTGATGGGAATCGCATCAGGATCGTGCCGCTCAGAAATGAATAAACACCGTCATGGCATTAAACTTTTCGCCCATACAGTTCGCCTGAATTCAGAGGCGTCTTACTAATCGCTAAAGGGAGTTCGTGCAATGGCAAAGATCTATGTCATAGAGGAAAAATGCGTATCTTGCAGCATTTGCGGATCCGTTTGCCCGTTTGGCGCAATCGAGATGGTTGACGGCATACCTCATTTTAACGATGCGTGCACATTTTGCGGCGCATGTGTTGAGGAATGCCCTGAAGAAGCAATTGTGATCGAGCAGGAGAGCAAAAGGGAAGTCGCAGGCGATGAACATCATGATGTGTGGCTTTACGCAGAGCTTGAATCCGACCGCATATCGAAAGTAACGCTTGAGCTGCTGAGGATAGCGCGGGAGCTGGCCGATAAGCTCGGCGAAAAAGTTGTTGCCGTTTTCCCTCAAGTGGTATCCGATGAGATGGCGGATGGCGTGATAAAACACGGTGCGGACATCGTCTGGATGATAGACATGCCGTCCATCAATGGGTTCCACGATGAGGTTGTGGCCGATGCGTTTGCTGAACTCATGAGGCAGGAGAAGCCTGAGATTTTCATCGCCCCGGCCACTGATATCGGCCGTGCTCTGACACCGCGCATAGCGGCGATCCTGAAGACCGGGCTCACAGCGGATTGCACCGAGCTCGATGTCGATCCCGAGACCCGCTTGCTGCTTCAAACCCGACCTGCATTCGGCGGCAACATAATGGCGACGATTTACACCCCGTATCACAAGCCGCAGATGGCGACCGTCAGGTCGCACATGGTCAAGCCTGCGGAAAGCGACGACAGACGCAAAGGCGAGGTCAAAAAGTTTGACTATCAACCTGATCCCCTGTTGCTGGCGGCAAAGGCTATCATAGAGATCGTCGAGGAGGAGAAGGACGAGGTCAAGCTTGAGGATGCCGAGATAATCGTTGCCGGCGGGCGCGGTGTGGGCGGCCCCGACGGATTTAAGGTCATCTACGAGCTGGCTCACGAGCTCGGCGGCGCAGTTGGAGCATCCAGAGCAGCAGTCGATGAGGGATGGATACCGTATCCTCATCAGGTGGGTCAGACCGGAAAGACCGTGTCTCCAAAACTTTACATAGCCTGTGGGATATCGGGAGCCATCCAGCATGTCGTGGGCATGAGGACCAGCGACATCATCGTCGCCATAAACAAGGATCCGATGGCCCCCATCTTCGACATCGCTGATTACGGCATAGTGGGCGACCTGTTCGAGGTGGTGCCAGCGCTCACAGAAGCGATTCGGAAGATCAAATCGCCGAAATAAAAGAGCCTTACGGGAATTGCATCTCTCGCTATCCCATAAGGCCCTTGTTTTCTGAATCTTAATTTATACCCTCAGCCTCGACGCCCCGACCTGACAGGTATTTCCTGAGCGCAATAACCGCTTCGATTATCATCCACACCTCAAGCAGGAACACGATCAGCCCGATCGTGAACAGCAGGGTGTTGTGAGTGTGGGCGAACTTCTTGATGTTCAAAATCATGGCCCAGCCGGTCATTATCACCATGAAGATCATCGGCAGGGCGGTGAACCAGATTGGCTTTTTAATTCTTGCGAGGTAAACCGTTGCGACGAGCAGTGCGAGTCCGGCGAGCAGCTGGTTAACTGTGCCGAAAAGCGGCCAGAGTATGAGCGCGCCTTTACCTCCTTTCTGAGCGAACGCCAGCAGGAATGCGGTCAAAACGGCCAGAAATGTCGAGATCCATCTGTTTGACAGCGACGGCAGCCCGATGTCCGTGAAGAATTCGCCTATCACATAGCGCTGTATGCGTGTGGCCGTGTCGAGTGTGGTGCTTGCGAACGAGACGAGGAACACAGCCATTATGGTGGTGCCGATGACGATGGGGATTCCGTATGAATGCATGAGGTTGGCCGCACCTATGATGACTGCGTTCAATTTAGAGCCGAGTCCTGCCGCTGCCTGCCAACTCGAATAGTGATACTGCCATGCGGCTGCGCCGGTCAAAATCTGCCCTGTTTTGGTCTTGTAAGCTATTCCTATTGCGGCGGCCACTGACACGATGACGAGCGTCGCGAGCGCACCCTCCATGAGCATTCCGCCGTAACCGACGAAAAGTGCGTCCGGCTCTTTGTCGATCTGTTTGGACGATGTGCCTGAGCTGACCAGAGAGTGGAATCCGGATATTGCGCCGCAGGCTATCACGACGAACAGGAACGGCCACAGTGGAGGTGCACCTGCTGCGTGGAGGTTGGTCGCTGGCGCCACGATGACAGGATGCGCCACGATGGTGCCGACGAACAGGAGCAGCATCGCTATGATGAGCTGATGGGCGTTTATGAAGTCCCTTGGCTGCAAGAGAGTCCAGACCGGCAGCGTCGATGCAAAGAAGACATAAATCAGAAGTATGATCAGCCATGTCTCAACAGGGGATAGCCCGAAGAGGCCGGGCAACTTTAACGGCCAGTAGGCGCCGATGACTATCGTCACATACATCAGGATGACGGCGATTATCGTGATCAGATTGAGATGGCCGCCCTTCTTGTAAATCATGTAACCTGCCCAGACGGCGATCGGAATTTGCATCCAGACAGGGAACACGGATTGAGGGAACATGTTGAACAGTATGCCCATTATCAGCGAAAAGATGGCGATCACGATCCACAGCTCGAAGAAGATGATCGCGAGGAACAGGTATCTCGTCCGTGAATTGACCAGATTGGCCGTAAGCTCGCCTATCGACACGCCTTTGTTCCGCATAGAGGCCACAAGCGAGGCGAAATCGTGCACGCCGCCGAGGAAAATCGGCCCCAGCGCAACCCATAGCACAGCCGGAACCCAGCCCCATATTATCGCGATTGCAGGGCCGACTATCGGGCCAAGACCTGCGATGGAGGTGAAGTGATGGCCGAATAGAACCTCTTTCTTTGCAGGCATGTAATCGATATCGTCTCTCAGTTCGTGTGCAGGCGTTTTCCTGTTGGGATCAAGCTTGAAGATCTTGTTTGCCAGATACTTGCCGTAAGTGTGGTATGCGATGAGATACGCAGCGAACACAACAACAGCCAAAATCAGAGAGTTCATGCCTCAACCTCCTATTTTTCCGCAAATTCCTAACATGGATCGGACATTATCGACCTGTCCGCTATTTCCTCAAGCTTTTTGACCTTAACGGCATAGCCCTCAGCCTCAAGCTTTTCTTTGAGATGGGAGGCCATGCCGCGGGGGTCGTCAGCTATTATGACCTCGATGCCCATATCTTCCGCCTCACGCAGGACTTTTTCGGTGGGCGATGATCTCACAACTGCAATGCACTTATTCAGCGACAGCCGCTTTTTCAGCCTGTTGAACTCCCACACATCGTAAATGCCCATTGCATCGCCGCAACCTATCACGGCCGTCGTTGTGTGCTGGCGCTTTTTACCAAAAAGTTTCTGAAGTATCATCGTTCGGAATTTTAAAAATCTTGAGGCCTCAATGTCAAGGCAATGTGGCTCTATCTGAAGATGTTGTTTTAAAGTGACCTGTCATGTTCTGTGCTCATAGTCACCTAAATGTCGAGGATGAGCGGATTGTGTGAGATGGCTAAAAGGCATCTCCTTTTAAAATTATAAGTGGTCGTTTCCCCTTCCCATTTTGACTCACCTTGACACGAAACAGGGGGGGGGGGGGGTATAATTTGTCCCGTAAAGTTAAAGGTGGACTTTCTGGTGGAGGTTTTGAGATGGGTTTTACAGAACACGGTGCAGACAAAGATGTTAAAGGGTGTTATGGAGAGCCAATCTCAATCTCGAACCAGACCTTCCTGATGTGTGTCCATTCGGACACAGCGATGTTCCCATCTTTAATCCCATTGAAACCAGGCAATTTAATGGAGGTTAAATCATGTACATTGAGACTTACGGGAGAGGTATGCTAAGAGGGGTTGTAGGTGTGATATTTCTTGCAGGTGTTATCCTGAGTTCCTCCTGTCACAAAGCGCTTCCTTTGCCCGAGCCACAATACGATCCGAGGAACATCTCAAGGAACGACACCTATTCAGTTGGGCCGAGCATTGCAGTTGGCCCCGATGGAACAGTTTATGTGGTGTGGATGGACGGAGGGCACAACGAATATGATCCATCTCGTTTGTATTTTCGCTACAAGCCGTCAGGTGGTGAGTGGAGCGAGGTTGAAATATTGACGGACACGACGAGGGACGCGTGGGCGCCCCATATTGCGGTGGATCCCTCCAATAACCTCCATCTTGTATGGGAGTCTGACGACCCAACGCCCGGCGTGTTGCATTCAGAGATTCGTTATCGGATGAGGTCTCCGTCGGGTGAGTGGTCGGATGTAGAGGTATTATCCAATCCTGGGTCTTCGGTGCAGCCTCGCATTGCTATCGATCCGTCAGGCACTGTGCATGTGATATGGAATAGCGGAGCGATATGGTATGTCTATAAATCTCCTAATGGTGATTGGGGGGTACCGAGAGAAGTGGTTCCTTTTGCTTATGCTGGAGATAATCCTTCGTTAGCGGTGGACTCCGAAGGGATTTGCCATCTGGTCTATGAATGTTCTGACGAGATATGTTATGTGGAGGGTTCTACAACTGGCGAGTGGAGTGAGCGAGTGAATGTATCGCAGAGCCGATACATATCGTGGTACGGAAGTGTAGCGATTGGAGAAGACCAGACAGTTTATGTATTGTGGACAGATGAGGACTGGGGAGCCGGACCACAAACATCAATAATCTACTATTCAATCAAGACAGAAAATGGGTGGACAGAACCAGACAGTATTCCTGGAACCAGAGGAATGCCTCGTGCCAAAAGGTTCTTTGATTACGCTGGGAAACATGTTTTAGTATGGGCAGATGGTAGGTATGGGGAGGACATACATTATTTAGTTGGAAATGGGAGGATATGGGGCAATCCACAGGTTATTGATACTCCTGGCGGATCAATTGCCGTCGATGCTGTGAAAGACAAGGAGGGAAACATACATATGGTATGGTCTGAATTATTGAATCTCGGAACCTCTGATGAGAATTGGGAAGTTTTTTATGAGGAAATAAACCCTTTAAAGTAAAAGGAGGTGAATTGCAATGAGGTCTTACACTAAATATATACCTCTAATACTATTAGCCCTAACAGTTAACCTAAAAGGATATGATGTGGCAACCCATATGTACATTGGGTCGCGGACATTTGAAGTGTGGCGGGACTTCGATCCAGATTTCTATAACGCCCTGATATCTGATTCCAGTTTAGGTGTCGCAACCAGAAAATTCTACTATATAGGGCTAACTCTTCCAGACATGTTGGATATCGATGCCCAGAAGGGGATCCAGAGACTAATAAATTATTTATACGAATATCGAGATTCTGTCTATTACTTGATAGTATACGGTAGAGCAACCGGGCCGCTCTACATTCTTGATGAGACGAAAAACCAGGTACAAAATCTCATACAATTTAATGGTGCCCCTCCAAATACAAATCTAAAAAAGCTGAGAGAAATGGTGTTGTACGCGCGAAATCATAGATGGCATCCAATCTATAAGGCCATGATATATGGTGCGTACATGCATGTGATCCAAGATCTATATGCTCATATGGCTACGGAACCTTCAAATTTTGGATATGGATACGCAATTGAGGCGGATAGTTTAATGAGCGATACTTTAGAATTGCTATACTTCGGTGAGATATACTACGAAAGCTTTTCTCCTACTTTCCTATCAAATTCAGATTTCAATTTCATGCGCGATATGTACGCATGGTTTAGCTTCGCAGGTGTTCCACAGACAGGATATTTTGAATTCTACGCGGAGATTGATCGTAGTGGAAGGTACGATACTGATTATAATTGGCAACACAGTGACATAATTCCTGTTCGTAAATTCGTTGAGGCAGCAAACGCAGTAGGCTATGGTACCCCTTCACTCACTGCTGAAAGGTTAAAAGCATACTTACATGGCTGGGGCATTCTTCTTTTCATCCTTTTTGGATATGAGCATCCAGGGATGACAAATTTAGGTGGTATTATAGGACATCCAAATTGGACTTTTGAACAAATTCGTAATTTTATTGTTGATCAAATGGATGACTATGTAAGCGTGTCACTTACTGTGCTGGGAGCAGCAGTAGTCGATCTATTTGAACCAATTTTGGGATTTTATGGATGTTTCATTGGTCTTCCTTCTCGACCATTCTTATACTACGCTGCTGGTGATTTGCCTTTCCCTATAGGCTTACCTGCCAACCTCGATTGTTTAGATAACTACTCTGATCCGTGGTATACATTTTTTGAATCTCCTCAAGGCCTGGACAATATCTGGTATTGCGTACCACCTGAAAGGAGGACAGATACGCTTGCACACACTTACAGAGTATGGAGAAGAGAACTCGTATTTTGGAACGACTACTCTCAAATCAAAAAACCAAACTTGAGAACTTCCTATTCCTCGGAAAAGCACCGCGTAGTATTAACGGATCTTCTGGAAAACTCCCTAACCAGAGGGGAAAGATATCTTGACTATAAAATGTATGACCCATCCGTCAGAGATACGGTTAAAGTGTGGCAAACAGCAAGGAAGGCTGGAATCTTAGGTGGTATGTATCCTGTGCCTAACGAATACTATGTGGAGCAACCCGGAGCGATAAAACTTCATTTTATAAGAGAAAATAACCTGGTCTACACTTCTCAGGATATCCCTATCGAAGGGCCACCTGCCCACATCGACCTCTCCTTCGACCTTATAACTTTCGGGAAAACCAAAGTGGAAGCCAAAGGACATGAACACAATGGCTTATCAGTCGTTCTCGATAGCGTTATCCTTACAGGATCCTCTCGTCATAGAGGGAATCTCACCTTCAACGCTCAGGATGCGGTGAATAGCGGTGTGGATACAGTGCATTTTGTTGTGAAAACAGCCCGTAAGGACGATCCAAACCAGTTTGCCACAATGTTCAGCTCAGATTACAGGGATGTCTATAACACACATAGCGAGATATACACAAACCCTTACTATCAACATTATTTTGCCAATGGAAACCCGGTAAGATCAGCTGATCAAAGTCCGGCCGAGCATCCAGAGATATACTGGCCATACATTTTGCCTCTAAATCGAGTGTTAACAGTTTTGAACGAACCCGCGAATCTGGCTGCCACAGTGTCGAACGATTATCGTAGAATAACCCTCACATGGACAGACAGGTCGAACTATGAGGATGGGTACATAATCCAGAAGAGGATGCCTGACAGCGATTGGCAAACAGTGGCGACACTTGCCGCCAACTCCAATTCATTCATAGATAACTCAGTCGATCCATTCTACGATTACGAATACAGGATATGGGCATCCGGCAACGGCGTAACTTCAGACACAGTCTACATTCAGGTTTCCACGGACCGTGTTGTTCAGGAAAATGTAACGCACAACGACAGTCGATTGCCCTCGCAACTTGTGTATTCCGACGATGTATTGCACATGGTATATAGCGCTTCAAACGGTGACATATACTACAAATACTCGAATGACAACGGGATGACATGGAGCTCCGGGACATACATAGGACACGGCAAGAGGCCCACCATAGCTGCATCCGATGGGTATGTAGTGGTTATGTGGGACAGCAGCGGATATATCCTCTATCGATATAAAAATAGTTCTGGATTCTCAACAACTTACAGATTTAAACCACAGGGAACACAGATAGAAGCTTACAGTCCTGCTGTAGAGGTCGAGTCGGATACTGCAAGGATAGCTTTTGGCAGCACAAGGAGAGTTTCGGGCGGTAAGAATAGTTATGCATCCTATGTCTTCTACGGAGAATTTCCTGTTACATCGCCCCCATCAGGGATATCTCAATTCGACACTGTATGGGCGTGTAACCATCATATTGATACCCTCAGAATGATGGGGATAGTCAGCTACAGCATCGGGCAATCGAGGTATATAGCAATATCTTTCTGGAGTTACGGCTATATCAGATATGATGTATGGGGAAGTGAAGTCCACATGTATGAGCGTTTACCGGGCTCCAGCGTCTGGCAGGATGGACTCACAGGGGGAGCCGCATCTTATGAATATGCCGAATACATAAGTAACCCGGTGATAGATAAATCTACTGGAATGTTGTTCATTGGATTCAGTGTCGGAGATGTCATAGATATATGGGGTAAAAATATTGCAACCGGGCAGGATACAATAATGACATGGTCTGGCGCTCCAATTTGTGGCCACGGCCCTCTCTATCTGGCAAATGGTAGGCATGTGTTACTAATGACTTACAACGATGAAAATTCAGACAATATGGAACTACTGGTTCTGAAAAAACAAGGAGGAGGAATAGATCATATACCGATGTCTTTTAGCTCTCATAGAGCTGCGGGACTTTGCGTAAAACGGGTGCGAACTCCTATTAAGGATAATTACTATGCCCTGCTTCCTATTGACAGAGAGAAAGACGGTGTATCTACAAGGTATTTCAAAAACAGGTTGGCCTATACCTATTTTGTTGAGCAAAGTC
>JALVZN010000137.1:11138-22513 GCA_027037615.1 Caldifarciminota bacterium
ATTACAGGAAGGGTCGTGAATGCATACAAAGACACTTATGACAGAGGCGTACGGATAATAAAGCTTGATCCTGAGCTACCGGCTGGAGTTTACTTCCTGAAAGCGGAGATTGGAGGGAAGGTGTTCACCAGAAAAATTACGATTATCGGTTAAAAAAGAAGGCGTGGCCTGAAAGGCCACGCCCAGATGCTGCTTTTGGGGCGGGGCATTGTGCCCCGCTCTTTTATTTTAAAGCCATAGCCACATTTTTGTGATAACAATTCATTGACAGGAAACGGAGAGTAACTTACCATTGACCGCTATGAAAAGGAAATCCTTAACATCAGGCATTTTGTTGATATTGGCGATATCGATGTCAACGGGGCTGCACGCTGAGGGCTCAAAGCTCAAGGCGGTCGCCCTTTCGGTTCTGGTTCCCGGCGCCGGTCAGGCGTATCTTGGGCGGACAACTCAGGCGGAAGCTTTCATCACGGCGGAAGTCGCTTCATGGATCGCTTATTTCGGGTTCAGACATCACGGATATGCGCTGGAAAATCAGGCTATCTCATACGCTTACACCTACGGCAACCTCTCCGTAACGGCTCCAGATGAACGGTTCTGGAAGGCACTTGAGCTTAACATCAGTCGGGATATGTATATCGAAAATCTGTTCAGAGAGGCGCGGCAGTTCTACCCGGACAACCCCGATTCACAGGTGGCCTATGTGAACGCTCACGCTGTGCCGGGCTCGTGGCAATGGCCTTCCGAAAACGAATGGTTCCACTTTCAGGACCTGCGCACGGCGTCAAGAAGCGCTTATCAAAAAGCCATGCTGGTCACAGGTGTGCTCATCCTGAACCGCATCGCAAGCGTCGTCGAGCTGTTCGTCAACAGTCCATCTAAGGATGTGAGCCTGCGGATGGGCGCATCGCCTTACGGCATCGTGGCTGTCGGCCTCAACAAGCGCTTTTGATGGAGATACTTAACGATATCCCCGACGATAAGTATGTCAAGGTGGATGAATTCCTAGCTTACATCGGCATCTACGATGATGTTGTGAGGCTGGAACGCTTCAGGCAGCATCTATCCAGACTGAAGTCGCACATCGAAGGGAAGACCGTCGTGGAGGCAGGGGCAGGCTTTGGCCTGCTGAGCCGTGAGATATTGAAACTCAATCCCCGTAAGTTGTTCGCCGTCGAACGCAACGACCTGACATACAATGTCTTGAAGAAAAGGCTCGCCGATTTTGACAGGGTCGAAACTATACATGCCGAGGTTGAGGAATTCGAGCCCGATTGCGAGGTTGACCTTCTGGTCCACGAATTTTATGGTTCCATGCTTTACGACGAAAACCTGTTTTCACTCCAGCAATTGCGATTTCAGCCGAAGATGGTCTTTCCGAACGGCGGCGAGCTGAGGGCTGCGGTTGTCGCCCTTTCCGATGTGCATGACGATGTCGTTGATACGAGTGTGCTTAGACAGCTTGGCGGCGTGGTTGTGGGCGACCTTTTCCCTGACCATTCGCTTTCCGCCGCAGATTTTGACATCGTTGTTGCTCGTTATGCCTACGGCGAGGGCATCGAAACCTTTGAAACCGATATTTCTCGCAGGGACGGTGAGCTTGTGGCATTCTCGCTCTTCATCACGCACGATGGTGAAGTCGTCTGCGATGCGATAACTTGTGAGAACTGGTCGATCGCATGGACGCCACGCTCAGGCGACATGTTTCGCTTGGACTTTGAAGTCGAAGACGGAGCGGTCAAAACCATTTTCCAATGGCTCAAATAAATCCATATTCCAGAAAGAACTTCCTCCTGATCGCATTGAACGGCATCCTGTTTCGGCTCGGTGCCGTTTTCATTGAGGTTAACACGATTTTGCCCCTGTTCATAAAGACCATCTCGAATTCGTCGGTGTTGGTCGGCCTCGTAAATTCGATGGGCAAAGCCGGATGGTTCTTGCCTCAGATCTTCTCCGCACACCTCATCGATGACAGACCATACAAAAAGCCGCTGTATGTGAAATGTGCGATTTTGAGAGGGCTTTCCATAGCCGTGATACCGATCATCGTGATAAATTACCGCGCCCTTGGGAACTCAACTGTTCTGTGGCTTCTGCTTCTGATTTACGGGATTTATGCGATAGCCGGTGGCATGAGCGGCGTTGCAGGCATGGACATCATAGGACGGACGGTCAGGTCGGATAAGCGTGCACTCCTTTTCAGCCTGAGATGGGGGATTGGCGGGATACTGGCGGTTGGAGGTGGCTATACCGCCAAAATCATACTCAAAAAACTGGCATTTCCGAATAATTTTGCGCTTCTTTTTGCGATAGCAGCTGCGATAATAGATCTTGCGTTGTTCACATTCATACTGGTCGATGAGCCGCCCGCACCTGTCTCGAAAAAGGGCAGGGACAACCTCTGGCGGTTCATAGTTTCGGGTGTCAAACTGCTTTCCAGAGACAAGAATTACAGGAACCTTTACATCACGCGTGCCTTCATGGGGTTATGGTCGGGCGCCTTGCCGTTTTACATCTTGTATGCGCGTAAGGAGCTCGATGTTGCGGCCTATTATGCCGGCCTTTTCGCCATGGCTCAGTCGCTCGGCCAGATTTTGCCGAACGCCGTCTGGGGCCCGCTCGGCAGGAGATATGGGAACCAGAAGATAATACAGGTGGGCGCCTCTTTTACCGCTTTCATGCCCGCTATCGCACTTATCGTCAGGCATTTGCCTCAATACCTCTGGATACCATCTTTGTGGATAATGTTTTTCGTGGGCGCTCTGGCTCTGAACGGCATAATAGTCGGCTCAATGAGCTACATGCTGGACATCTCACCGGATGACGCCCGCTCGAAATACATCGGGACATTCAACACGCTCATCTCGCCCTGGATGTTCGTGCCGATGATTGCAGGCGCATTGCTTGATACCGTAGGTTTTAAGACCCTGTTTTTTGCGTCCTTTGTGACAGGCATCGGGGCGGCGGTCGTCAGCTCACGCCTTACGCCCGGAAGATACTAAACAAGCGGAGATTTATCCTGTTGTGCCCTGAGGTGTTATAATTCAAAGTCCCTTAAACGGAGGCGAAACAGATGATAACATTCCTGTCAAGAGACGATGCGTTGCAGCTCGCCAAAAAATACGGCACGCCGTTGCATGTGCTCAGCAGAAACAGGCTTGTGAGAAATGTTCGGATTTTCCGCAGCACCCTGCCTGAGGTCGAGCTTTTCTATTCCGTGAAGGCCAACGCTCATCCCGAAGTCCTGAAAATACTCGTGGATTTGGGTGTAAGCTTCGATATAGCTTCGGTTTACGAATACGAGATATTGAAGAAACTGGGCGCCACGAACGAAAGGATGTTTTACACACATCCGATAAAATCGGTGGACGAGATCAGATACTTTTTTGAGCAGGGGATAGACACATTTGTGGCAGACAATGAGGCCGAGCTTGAGAAGATAGCATCTGTGACAGGCGGTAGAGGAGTTAGAATCGTTTTGAGGATGCTGGTCGAGAACCCGATTGCCCGCATCAACCTTTCAGCCAAATTCGGCGCACACCCGGATGAGCTGGTGAAACTGGCCTTTCGGACGCGCGAATTGGGCATGACCGTTCACGGCATAGCCTTTCATGTCGGCTCCCAGACGATAGGCGCGCATCCCTATGTCAATGCGCTGAACGAGGTTAAGCGTGTGATGGATATCCTGATCTCAGAGGGCTTTTCGCCGTCAATGGTGGACATCGGCGGCGGGTTCCCGATCCCATATCCCGAATGGGTGCCTCCGTTTCAGGTGTTTGCCCGACCTATTCGCGAGATCGTGAGCGAGTATTTCCCCAGGATGAAGGTGATCGCTGAGCCCGGCAGGTTCATTATCGGCAACGCCGTCGTCCTCATCAGTTCGGTCATCGGACGCAGCAAGCGGGCCGGCGTCGATTGGGTCTTCATCGACGACAGCATCTACCACACATTTTCGGGAAAACTCTATGACGATGCCGAATATCCGATAGTCCATTTCAGGGAAAAAGAGCCATCGCGGATAACCGTTATCGGCGGCAGGACATGCGATTCGCACGATGTGCTGTATCAGTCCGTCCTCTTGCCTGAGATGAAGATCGGCGACATCATCGTTTTTCTGAATGTTGGCGCTTACACCCTTGCCAGTGCGTCGAAATTCAACGGATTTGATCCTCCGAAGCTCATAGTTTACGAGGACGCCGTGAAGAGGTGAAAACATGCTGCCTGAGCACATCGAGATAAACGAGGAGTTCAAGAATGCCCTCGATTTGATGGAGCACAGCGATAAGCATGTGTTTGTCACTGGAAAGGCGGGCACGGGCAAATCCACTCTGCTCGAATACTTCCGTCAGATAACATCGAAAAGGGTCGTTGTGCTGGCTCCGACCGGCGTTGCAGCTCTGAATGTGAACGGCGAGACGATTCACTCGTTCTTCAAATTCGGGCCGGATATCACGATCGATAAGGTCGGTAAGGTCAGAGGCGTTGATGCCAGGGTTTACAAAAATCTGGATGCCATAGTTATAGATGAGATTTCGATGGTCAGAGCTGACCTGATGGACTGTATCGATGCGTTCATGCGAATCAACGGGCCGCATCCATCGCAGCCGTTTGGCGGCGTCCAGCTCATAATGATCGGGGATCTGTATCAATTGCCGCCCGTCGTCACGAGCCGCGAGAAACGGCTCTTTCGCGACTTCTACAAAAGCGAATATTTCTTCGACGCAAAGGTTTTTGAAAATGTCGATTTCGAGCTTGTGGAACTCAAGAAGGTCTATCGCCAATCCGATCCGCTTTTCATCGAGATCCTGAACCAGATCAGGAACAACACGGTGACGGATGACACGCTCGACATAATAAACAGCCGCGTCGGCGTCGAATTGCCTGAAACTGAGGGGAATCGCGTTTACCTGACCACGACGAACAAGATGGCACAGCAGATAAATCAGGAAAATTTGAGCAGGTTGCGCGGCAGAACATACAGGTTTACGGCTGAGATCGAGGGCGAATTTGACGAGAGGAGCTATCCGACAGATTTCGAGCTTGTCCTCAAAAAAGGCGCTCAGGTGATGATGCTCAACAACGATCAATACGGCCGGTGGGTCAATGGCTCGATCGGAATTGTCAGGAGAATTCGGCGCGATAAGGATATCGGGGTGAAGGTTGTCGAGGTTGAGTTCCCGGATGGCCGCATCGAAGATGTGCTGCCGCACACATGGGACCTTTTCCATTACTACTACAACGAAGATGAAGGCAAGATTGAGACTGAAACGATCGGGACATTCACACAATACCCCATGAAACTTGCGTGGGCGATCACCATCCACAAGAGTCAGGGCAAGACCTTTGATCAGGTAGTCATCGACATCGGGAGGGGCACATTTGCGCACGGCCAGCTTTATGTCGCACTCAGCAGATGTCGCACGCTTGAAGGGATTTCGCTTGTCAGGCCGATAGCCAGAAAACATATCTTCATGGACTGGCGGATAGTCAGGTTCCTTGCTGACCTGAAATATCGGAAATTCGGCGACCAGCTCTCGGTCGAGGATAAGATCAGAATCATAAACGAGGCGATCGATGAGGACAGGTGGCTGTGGATGAGATACCTGAAGCCGACCAACGAGGAGAGCGTAAGGGTCGTCAAGCCGCTTAGCGTCAGGACGGAAACCTATCGGAAAAGACGCTTTACGGGTATGAGGGCGTATTGCAGCCTCAGAAAAGCTGAGCGCATGTTTCGCGTCGATAGGATTCTGGAACTTCAGATTATCTCAGAGGATGAAGTCCCGGATTTTTAATTGTTTTCGCCCTCCTGCCGTTTCAGAACCCTGAGGTAATACCTGTGCCCCATGTAATCCACGGCTTTGAGCATCCCCTTTTCGATAAGTTGTTCCACTATGCGCCATTCGCCTCCGTTCTTTTTGAGAAACTCGGCGAGCGCATCCTCACGCATGGGGTGCACTGCGGTTATCGAGAGGATGTCCTTCTCTATGTCGCCCGTTGAAGCGAATTCATACCCCTCAAATCCGATCAGATATTCCGTTTTCAGGCCTTTTGACGAGAAGATGTGATAGGCCTTTGCGATGTCGTCTTCCGAAGCGGGCGCAACCCATTCCTCCGCCGGTGGGCGGGTTGGAACGGCGATGTAGGCCACATCAGGCGACAGCTCCGCTATGAAGTCCGCAATCTTTTCAAGCTCCTGCTCGGAACGGTTGTCCTGAGCGTGAATTGGGCTGTTCGACAGGTCGATGAGCATCGTTTCTGTGACCAGTTTGCCCTGAAATCGGTCTGCGAACTGCCTCATACCGTCGAGGATGGCCTCAAGGTCAAGTTTCCGATGCGGCCGATCTATGCTACGCCATATTTTTTCTGAGACGGCATCGACCTTCAGAGAGACGAAATCCGCCTTGTTCAGCGCATCCCTGACCTCCGAATCGTAAATCAGCGACCCGTTTGTGATGACTGCGATCGGGATGTTGTGCGTTTTCAACATCTTTATCTCTTCACCGAGGTTTTTGTCCAGCGTAGGCTCTCCGTCTGGCACAAAAGTCATGTAATCGACCTTTTCGCCCTTCTGCATGAGTTTTTCAAGATGTCTGCTGACAGCGTCGTATATCTCCGATGGCTTGTAAAATTCCGCCCGATTGAGTTGCATCTTCAGCGTCCTGCCTATCTGGCAATAGACGCACGAATATGTGCAAATCTTGTAAGGTATGTTGTTTATTCCGAGGCTTCTTCCGAGCCTGCGTGACGGCACCGGCCCAAATGTGATCATGTTTTCACCCTCCGATTTGAGAATGCTTCTCGATTATACATGCAACTCATTGAAAAACAAAGGCAGAATGTTATTAAATCCGCTTTCTCGGTATTGCGTTTCGACGCCATATCGGCTCGTTTTGTAAAAATTGGATGACAATGGTATAATAGCCCGCGCTAAGTTGAAGCTAAACAGCGGGTTCTGCCCGAAAAGGAGGGGAAAACATGAACGGGTTGAAGTCATTGACTGCGCTTCTGATGGCGGTCGTGTATGTGTTTCCATTGCAGTCTCAGATTCCTGAGCCCCTGTGGGTGCGGAATTTCGGCGGCACAGGTTATGATGCAGCTCGTGACATCGTTCCTGTGCATGATGGCGGCTGGATTGTGACCGGGTTCACGACATCACAGGGCAATGGGGGACAGGATCTTTACCTCATAAGGCTGGATGCTGATGGGGACACCCTGTGGACATGTGCGGCTGGCGGTAGCGAGGACGATGTTGGGCGGGCTGTGATTGAGACATCGGATCACGGTTTCATCGCTGTCGGCTACACCTATTCCTTCGGCGCAGGCAACGATGATGTTTACATCGTGAAAGTCGATTCCGTCGGGAACATCCTGTGGTCTAAGACTTACGGCGGTTACAGCGCCGATGAGGCTTACGACATAACGGCTTACGGGGACAGCGCATTTCTCATCGCTGGAAGGACTTACTCGTTTGGTGCAGGCAATTTTGATGTGTATCTCCTTGCCATTGACCTGAACGGGGACACCTTATGGACGCGCACATACGGGGGTTACATAACGGATGGGGCGTGGCGTGTTGTGCCTTTGAGCGGCGGGAAATTCGTCCTCGTGGGATACACATTTTCCTACGGGGCGGGCAACTATGATGCATTTCTCATCGAGATAGATTCGACGGGCGAGCCGCTGTGGCAGGCGACTTATGGTGGTTACGATGATGATGTAGCGACGGACGCCGTTGAGACACCCGATAGCGGGCTCCTGATAATCGGCTACACATACACCTATGCCAATGGGCCTGAAGATGTTTTCGTCGTGAAGGCGAATTCGGATGGGACTCAGCAGTGGAGCTCGCATTTTGGCGGCGGCAGTCAGGATGAGGGATGGGGAATTTCACGGCTCGCTGACGGCAACTACATCGTTGCCGGGGTTACCTACTCTTATGGTTCAGGCGGTGCGGATGCGTATCTGGTGGAGCTCAATTCTCAGGGGACGGTGACGGGTTACACAACATTTGGCTCGACAGGGACGGACGGATTTGGCGCTATCTACTGCTCACAGACCACAGGTCGGTGTGCGGTTGCGGGCTACACCGAGGTTCAGGGGCTGGAGGCTCAGGCAATGGTCGCATGTTTCCAGTTTACGCCCCATGTTGATGAGAGTGGGATTGAGCCTGCCCCTGAAACTTTGATCTGGCTTGACGGAAAAGTTCGGCTCATGCTGCCTGTCGATGAGCATGTTGAGTTGGATGTCTATGACTCAGGTGGACGACGGATAGCCCGTTTGTTCGATGGCTCGCTTGCAGCCGGTGGTCACGAGTTCGGCTGGCATCCGCAGCGTTCGGGAGTGTTTTTCCTGAGGCTTCGGGCTGGAAGCTCAGTCAGGGTCGTGCGCATGGTGAACATCCGATGACAAAATCGGCGATGTGTTAGGTTTTCGTTGGACTTTGCCCTTTTAACAGGCTGTTTTGTGCGTTAAAATGTGCTTTAGAAATCGACTTGTCTCGTTACGATGAATGCCCGAATTTGGAGGGTGATTCGGAACTTGCTGTTGCATTTAAATCCATCGAAATCAACCTTATAATTCACAGCCACAAAGTAATTAAGTGGGATGCAAATACAAAGGAGGCAATGAATTGGCAAGAAAATATCTCTTCACATCGGAATCGGTAACCGAGGGGCATCCGGATAAACTGGCCGACCAGATATCCGATGCCATTCTGGATGCCATCCTCGAGAAGGATCCCGAGGGGCGTGTGGCAGTTGAGACATTGACCACACGGGGCCTCGTCATGGTCGCTGGCGAGATTTCGACCAAATGTTATGTGGAGATCCCCTCGATAGTTCGCGAAGTTGTGCGTAAAACGGGTTACACTCGCCCGGAATACGGTTTTGAATATCAATCTGTTGCGGTTGTTACATCAATTCAGGAGCAATCGCCCGACATAGCGCTTGGCGTTGACACAGGAGGTGCCGGGGATCAGGGCATGATGTTCGGTTTCGCCGTGGATGAGACGCCTGAGCTCATGCCGATGCCGATTATGCTGGCACACAAACTGGTGAGAAGGCTCACTGAAGTGCGCGTCCAGAACATTATTCCCTACCTCAGGCCGGACGGGAAATCACAGGTCACCATTGAATACGATGAAGAGGGGAAACCCGTTAAGGTCGATGCGGTTGTCGTGTCAGCGCAACACTGTCCGGATGTCCACATAGACGACCTCAGGCACGACATACTGGAACATGTGATCAAAAAGATCGTGCCGTCCGACATGATGGACGATGATACCAAGATTTACATCAACCCCACCGGAAGGTTCGTCATCGGTGGGCCTGTCGGCGACACAGGTGTGACCGGCAGGAAGATAATGGTCGATTCTTACGGCGGCTTTGCCCGTCATGGAGGTGGTTGCTTCTCAGGTAAAGACCCAACAAAAGTCGATAGGTCAGGGGCTTATATGGCGAGATTTATCGCCAAGAACCTTGTCGCTGCCGGCATCGCAAAGAAGGTAGAGGTTCAGCTTGCTTATGCGATAGGCGTAGCGCAACCCGTTGCAATTTATGTGGATACTTATGGCACGACGGACATACCTGAAGAAGTTATTGTCAAAGCCATAAGGCGTAGGTTCGACCTTTCTCCAAGAGGCATCATCAAAGAGCTTGACCTTCTGAGGCCAATTTACCTCAGGACAGCAGCTTACGGCCATTTTGGCAGGGAAGAAGAAGGTTTCCCATGGGAAAGGCTGACCGCTGCGAAGGATCTGAAAGACCTTATCCTTGGATAACCGATCGGGCAGCTCCATGCTGCCCGCCTTCTTTGAAATGAGAAAGGGGCAGGTTGACTTACCTCTACATGGAGGAAAAGCACCGAAGTGGTTGTTTTCTCGAATGATAAAACTTGCAAGGGCCATAACAGAACTCATCGTTATGGAGTATGGCCCACACGAGTTTTTGAACAGGATATCAGACCCGTTCTGGTTTCAGGCTCTCGGATGCGTGCTCGGTTTTGATTGGCACTCCTCAGGATTAACCACCACAACAACTGCGGCCATCAAGGAAGGGATAAAGGGCATTGAGCGCGAGCTCGGCATCTTCGTTGCTGGCGGGAAAGGCGCCCGATCAAGGAAGACGCCTCAGGAGCTCATGTTCTGGGGCGAGAAGGTCGGGGTCGATGCGGACAAGCTTATCTATGCCAGCAGGATGTCGGCGAAAGTTGACTCTGCCGCCCTTCAGGATGGCTATCAAATTTACCACCACTCCTTTTTCTTCACACTCGACGGCAAATGGGCGGTGGTGCAGCAGGGAATGAACCCTAAAACCCGTTTTGCAAGGCGGTATCACTGGATTTCCGACGGTCTAAACGACTTTGTTGTTGAACCACACAGCGGTATTGTGTCGCAGGCAAGGGGCACAGCCCTCAATCTGACCGATACGAAAAGCGACGAGGCGAGGCATGTCATAGCCGAACTTGCATCAGAGCCGCCCTGGAAGCTTGTCAAAGAGCTCAAGGGGCTGAAGGTCATGAAATTACCCTCAAGACACATGCTGTTTTTATCCGATATAAACCCGGACAGGCTCTACAAGATATTTCTCAAGACTTACGAGGTGGTGCCCGAAGATTTCCGATCCCTGCTTGAGCTTCAGGGGGTTGGCCCTTCAACGGTGAGGGCGCTCGCCCTCGTCGCAGATATTATCTATGGGGCGAGGCCGAGCTACGAGGACCCGTTTGTTTACACTTACGCACACGGTGGGAAGGATGGGATACCGTATCCTGTCAATCGAAGTGACTATGACAGGACAATCGAGCTGCTTGAGAAGGCCATAAAGACTGCTAAGATAGGCGACAGCGATAAGCGAAAAGCCTTGAAAAGATTGTCATTATTGTGGCAAAATCAGCTTTAAACCAAGGAGGGTGATTCTGATGCCGTTTATGTTGGCATTTGCACTTTATTTGAACCAACAAGCTGTCACTCTACAACCTTACCCCCCGGATTATTACGCTAAGATTTTGAAGGTGAAAGAATTCGGTTATGATCCTAGCCAGGATCAATTTTCCCCTTTCCCTATCCTGTTCATTGTTAGGGTCAACTGTCCGGACTCGGTTGAATGTGGTAAATGCGTTGCCGAATACGATTCCTTCACAATTTATCTCATAGATCACATTTATATGCACAATGACATCTTGTTGGACAGCCTTAAGAACAGGCTCCAGCGTGTAAAAAATGCGTGCAGCGACTGTTGCCCAACGGCTGTGTGTCTGGCAAGCATAAACCTTTCTTATATGTCCTACTATGTAAAGAGGATGACTCACTGGAGTGGCACTTATGCGGAAGATTCTCAAAAGATCTTATGTGACAGAACAATTCTAAAAGGAAAACGAGG
>JALVZN010000138.1 GCA_027037615.1 Caldifarciminota bacterium
TCGCTCAGGTTAGTATTGTCCTCGACAACCAATATTTTCCTTTGTGCTTCCATAACTCGATGCCTCCTGTAAACGCCTCTCGGCGTAAGTCGATATTTTAAGCCAAATTCAAAATATGCTTCAAAATTGGGATTTGTTCCAGCTGTTTGTCGGTCAATTTATCCCTGTAAATGCCAGACGGTTTTGGCAGTGCCGTATTGGTTTCGATGACTTTATTCGGCGTCACGATGAGGTCAACTGGTATGTCGTGAGGTTCCCACGGGAAATCCTGCTCCAATATCTGAATTGGATGCACCGTGGTCAGCACAGGCGTATCGTCGCCGATAAGCCCGTAGTGGCGTGCTATGGCAAATTCGAGGTCGGAATAGCCACCTCCTTTGCCTATGCGCTGCCCCTTTCGATTTCCCGCAACCGAACCCGCTATCACAAGATCAACCTTTTCCATTTCCCATGGCCCCACCGTTTCACCGTAAGCAAATGCTCCTTTGATTGTAGCCGCTTTAGAAAACAGATGTTCAGGAATGGCGTCAGGGTCAAGTTCCACGAAACATTTGAGCGATCTAAGTCTCGGAACAGCCATGTATATCACCTTTCCCTGTTTCAATGCCAGATACCTGAGCCTTTTTTGTGGCGAATCCGGATTCGCTTTGATGACTTTCGCCTTCCTGAAGACATCCGTGTCGGCTGCGAGCTCAGCAGCATCCTTAGCTCCCACGAAATTGGGGATCCTGCCCCATGCACCGGGAAACCTTTCAACCCCCGCCTGCTGTAAGCTCTTCCATACCCGCTCCCTGATTTGCTGTTTCTCAGGATGAGGTTTACGCCCAAAATCGGTGTAGCTCATTAGAACTTAATGATATGGCACCGATAATCGGGTATCAAATTGCCATGGAAATTTGCAGAGGATGGGGTTGTTAACCGAGACATTCGATATGCCATTTGTCGCTTAACCTCACACAAAAATTCTGGATTCTGAAACGCTTCTCTGTATAATCGATAACTTTCCCAAAACATGGAGGTGAAAAATTATGACAACAACGGATAAATTCGTCATTAAAGTCGAAAACGGTGGGGATTTTGAGTATCACGCTCCGATCTCCCTCATGGATTTCATCAAAGAGCATCCTGAGACTGTGGACAGATACGAACACCCCGTGATCGCCGCACATGTGGATAACAAACTGGTGAGTCTCCACTACAGGATAGTCAGGGATGTAAATGTTAGGTTCATCGATCTGTCTCATCCGGATGGTCAGCGTGTCTATGAGCGCAGCGTGGCCTTTGTCATGACATACGCAGCGCATCAGGTGTTGCCGGAGGTTAGAATCAATGTGTTGCACTCATACCGAAACGGCATCTACTGCGAGGCGGCGCGCGAAGAGCCTTTAACCAGAGAAGAAATAACGAAGATAAAAGAGAAGATGCTCGAGATTATCGAGCAGGATCTTCCGATTGTGCCTGAGGCGATAGACGAGGAGACGGGCATCAAGCTGTTCCAGCGCATGGAAGACAGGACCGATGTCATAAGGCTGTTCAAGTATATGCCTGAGCACCAGAGGGTTTTTATTTACCACATAGGCGATTATATCGATTACGCTTACATCCCGCTTGCATACAGAACAGGCGTTCTGGACAGGTTTGACCTCGTGCCTTACGGGGACGGAATGGTGATCTTGCTACCTGAGAGGCTGAATGTATCAAAGGTTGCAAAGCTTGAGGAGCAGCCCAAGCTGTTCGCCACATTCAAGGAATCGGCGAGGTGGGCGCGCGTGCTCGGGGTTAAGGATGTCGGCTCCCTCAATCAGGTTATAGCATCGGGCCATGTATCGGATTTCGTGAAGATATCGGAGGCATTCCACGAGAAAAAGGTTGCGCAGATCGCTGACGAGATAACCTCAAAAGAGAGAAATGTCAAAATAGTTCTGATAGCAGGGCCTTCCTCATCCGGAAAGACGACTTTCTCCAAGAGACTGGCCATCCAGTTGAGGGTGAATGAAAGGAGCCCGATAACCATTTCTCTGGACGATTATTTCGTGGACAGGGAGAGGACGCCCATCGGAGAAGATGGCAAGCCGGATTTCGATTCGATCGATGCGATAGATGTCGCACTTTTCAACGAGAACATCGAGGACCTTTTGAAGGGCAAAGAGGTCGAAATACCCAAGTTTAACTTCAAGGCCGGCAAACGCATGCCCGGCAGAAAGCTAAGGATGAAGCCAGATGATATCCTCATAGTCGAGGGGATACACGGAATAAACCCAAGACTTGTATCTTCGATCCCTGTTGAGCACACCTACCGAATTTATGTGAGCGCGCTCACCCAGATCAGCATCGATGGGCACAACAGGATCTCGACATCTGACACAAGGCTGATTCGCAGGCTTGTTCGTGACAAGTTCTTCCGCGGCCATTCCGCACTGACCACGCTCAGCATGTGGCCGAATGTCCGTAAGGGTGAGGAGAAGCACATATTCCCATATCAGGAGAACGCAGACATCATGTTCAACTCGGCACTCCTCTACGAGCTGGCTGTTTTGAAACTCTATGTTGAGCCGATGTTGGAGGAGGTCAGCCCTGATGTGCCCGAATATGCCGATGCCGTGCGTCTGATATGGCTGCTTTCCCACATCCTGGGCATGCTGCCCAATGAGGTGCCTCCCACCTCCATCCTCAGAGAATTCATCGGAGGCAGCAGCTTCAAGTATTGATGAGGGGGGAGCATCTGTTTGCTAAATTTGTGTGCTGCTTTATTTATGAGCAGTTAATCAAAATTTGACTTTATTAAATCTGTATGCCATATTTAATTTTCGATATTAAAGGAGGAGATTATGATAGGGAGGCGCTACAAGGTTCATAAAGAAAATGTGATCGATATTTTTGAACGGTATAAATATAAACGGGGCGACATAAATGACGGCGTCGATATAAAATTTCTGGAAAAAAGGATAAACACGCTGAAAAAGGGTAAGTTTATTGTAGCTGTTGCGGGCGAGGTTAAGGCCGGAAAATCTACCTTTATAAACGCCTTACTTGGAGCTGAAATTTTACCATCTGATGTTCTTCAAGCAACGAGTGCTATTGTGGAAATATTCAAATCCGATTCTCCCTACTTAAAAGTAAAGTTTGCAGATGGGCACGAGGAGGATCTCTATGTTGGTACTGAGACCCACGATATAGATAGAGCGAGGAAGCAATTGAGCGAGATATGTAAAATAGACGACAGGTATCGTGAAATCCCGACAACTCTGATCGATGACTACATAGTTGATAGTGAGGGGAGTTTAACCTTAAGTGACGATCTCATTAAGGTTCTCGAACAAAGAAGCGGTGAACACCTTCAGGGCAAGAAAGGGATCATTAAACGCTACATTTCCGAGAGGACATTGGACAAAATTCCGGTTCAGATAGAGTTCGGTTATCCTCTCCAGTGGGAATTTGATGAACTGCGCATTGTGGATACTCCCGGCGTAAATGCACTTGGAGGTGTTCAGGACATCTCATTTAAGTTCCTTGAAGAAGCGAACGCAATCTTGTTCGTGCATCCAATAAAGCCGATCGAATCTCAATCATTCAGGAAGTTCGTAGAGGAAGTTATATCCAATCGCAGCAGGGGAACATTGTTCCTGATATTAACTCACGCTGGACTTTATTCAAATAAAGAAGTGGAGAGGTTGCATTCCGAGGCCAAACGGTTGTATAGAGATTTAATTCCTGAGGAACGGATTTTGGTTGTTGATAGTTTGCTTAAATTGATTCACATAGATCTTGAAAAGGGTATCCCTGTTAAAGTCATTAGAAAGGATGATAGGAAAAAGAAAATATTATCGAGCTATCGGGAACAGGCAGAAGAGGAAGGCAGGGATCTGAAAGATGTTGTCTTAGAAGCCTCTCGATTTAATGAGGTGCTTTCTGCTATTGATAGGTTTTCCATGAGGGTACCATACACGCAGTTAGAGGAAATTCTCGAAAAAATAAAGGAGGGATATGAGAATCAGGAAACCCAGTATAGTGAGCGGATTGAGCTCCTCAAAATGAAAAAGAGGAAGCCTCAGGAATTTGCAAATGAGATAAACCGTATATACAAAGCCCTTGAAAAATATAAGTTAGTGATGAATCAAACCGTTGAGAAAATCAAGGCAAGGTATTCGGGGCGACATTCTTCATGGCAGAAAGATATCGAAACGCTCAAAATGGAATATGCTGAGCTTATATCTAAAAGTGACAGTGTGGAGAACCTTCGTAAGAATATGATAGATGGACTAAATGCTATCCAGAGCAAAATAGATGAGTTTTCAAAGGAATTGACGAAAGAGATCAAAGCTGCTCTTGAAATAGCAGGCAAAGAATTTAGTGAAGAATATCGAATATCTGTTCTTAAGGTTGATCTGGAAGCCATGGAAAATGAAGCTATGATAAATTCGTACAGAGAAGAAGATATTTATACAAAACGTCCAGTTGATTTTTGGGATGTTATTACTTTAGGTATAGCAAGGCTATTGCGGGAAAATCGAATTAAAACCGGTACGAAGAGAGTATTTGACAGGGAAAAGTTCCTTGGCGAATTCAGGGCGAAATGTGAGGGGGAGTTTTACAATGTAGTAAATGGATTGCCGAACAAGTCGAGAGAAATGCTTGATAACTATCTAAGTCTGTTTTTAAGGAAAATGAAGGAGGCTATTAGCGAGAGACAGGAAGATTTGAAAAGAATAAGGGATGAGAAACTGAGAAATGAAGAGATTATCAGAGAGATCGAGGAACTTAGCAGTAAAAAAAAGGATATAGAGCCAGAAAAAAGGCGGTGTATAGAGATACTGGAGGACATAAGATGATTGATAAAAAGATTGAGAAGGATGTTGCTGAGGAGTTTGAGGCTCTGAAAAGGGAGCTTCAAACCCATCTGGATGGCAATTCTGATATCTCTCAAACGAGAGAATTTCTTCAAACCCATGTTCCCAAGGAAATCCTCTATAAATCGGAGGTTCTGCTTGACACCCTGATAAACTATTTGATGGAAGATGCCCGCAAACAGATAGAGTCAGCTGATTCAGAGGTGCAGAATGCCTTTTACGATGCAGATTTCCGCAATAGAATCCGGGAATGGGCGATGCAAAAGGAAAGGCTTTATTTCAAACCGAGCACCGTAATTTATTCTACTGACCCACGACTAAAGGATGGACTGATTGCGTCTGGTCTTACATTTATTGCAGGAACAGGTATTTCTATTGCATTGACATCCAATGATTTCAAAAGAACATTTGCGATTGCAGGTGTTATGTTGCTCTCTGCTTTTGCATTTAAATTTGCCTGGGATAAAGCTTCTCAGAAATCTCGTGAGATGATGAAACGGGATATTTATGAATATCTTGGAAAAGTTCAAAAACAGGTGTTGAAATGGCTGATCGAAGTCGAAAAACATTTTAAAGCTGAATTCCGTAAATTTTGTATGGACAATGGGATTGATGGAGGTGAATTGAACAATGGATGAAATTACCCCTGTTTCTGAAGGATCAAATGTCAAAGAATTAGATAATGAGAAATTGGATGATAATATACTATTGCTTGGTGAGGCAATAGTAAGCCTTGTTCCATGGTTGAAACCTGACAACAGAGACTTGCTGAAAACGCAGACGGAGGAGACCCCTGAGAGCTATCTGGATAGTTTCTACCTTTTTCCACTTGACGAGATATCCGTTAACTCTGATTGCACAGATATTTCTAATTTTGTCAACAAGCGTTTCCAGAACATATTAGCTGCTGCCAGCCATTCGGGATTATCGGTAGCTCTTGTGCTTAGTAGTCAGGCTGGTAAGCACAGAGTCTTCATCGGATTTAGAAGCGAATCAGATAGAAGTAATGATCCTGAGCTATTCGAATCCATCTTAAACGGCCTTCTGCCGGGGAAACACATTGGATTTAAGGAAACTGCAAGTATATCTTCCCTTGCAAAAGGGCTTAATTATGGCGGGGTTATAACAGGTGTTCCAATAGTTGAAGATAAAGGTGAGAAACACAAGTTCAATCTGTCATCAGTCGCTCGCAGCCTTTATGGAAAGGATTATGTCCTTGCAGTCATTTCAAAACCCGTTAGCGATGAGGAAAAAATTCGCTCGTTCTATGAGTTAAATCAGCTTCGTGATGTTTTGCACAGATTAGCTCGGCAAACTATTGGCAAAGAGACAGGGGTAGAAGAATCTGTATCAGGAACAGAAACAAAAACAACCGGAATCTCAAAAACAAAAGGTGTAAATGTGGGTATTACGGGAATGGCTGGAACATTTTTTTCGGGTGCTTTATCAGTTGGTTTGGCACCTTTGGGAATGTTGGGAATGACGGTAGCATCTGGAGTATTTTCAGGCATTGCCCGTTCTATTTCAGGTAGTTCCTCACTAACAAAAAGCGAAAGTATTTCCAGAAGTGAAACTAAAAGCACATCTAAAAGTCAAAGCTTCTCAATATCCGTTGAGAAGCAGAATAGTATCGCTCTGGAATTAGAGAAAATCGCCGATCAGTATATCGAAAGGATGATTCGGGGATTTAGGGGAGGCTATTGGGAAACAACGATCACATTTGCCACCAAGGACAGGGTCTCCTCTGAGATACTTGCAGGCACATTTGTTGGCGAGCTTTCTAAACCCAGCAACAAAATGCTGCCTCCTCCAAAGATTTACCTCGATTCGCTTGACGATAGGACACTTTTCGTCCCTAAGGTTAGCTCAGAAAACCCTCTCTTTCCAAAGATACTTGCTTCTTATGTCACCAGCGAAGAACTCGCGTTGATTTCCTCTCCGCCTACTGAACCCATACCGGGGTATGAGATACAAAAAACACCGGTTTTATCTCTTACGGATAACGGGAGTGAAACCGAAATGACACTGGGCTATATAGCTGATCACGGGAATCCGATCGAGGGGGTGAAAATACATCTTTCTAAAGGCGACCTGAATAAGCATATTTTTGTCGGTGGCCTGACAGGCAGCGGGAAAACGACTACAGTTAAACATATTCTCAAGGAACTTGCTGTTAAAGAAGGTATACCATTTCTTGTTCTGGAATCTGTTAAGCATGATTATAGGCAGCTTCTGTCGAACGAGATATTCAGAGACAATCTGTATATTTTCACGATTGGAGATGCCACGGTCAGTCCAATTAGATTTAATCCTTTTTACATTCAGGAAGGTGTGCATCCACTGAAACATATTGATTATTTGAAGGCCTTATTCAACGCCAGTTTCTCGCTTTATGGCCCTATGCCCGGAATTATAGAAAAAGCACTTCATACCATATACGAAAAGAAGGGTTGGGACCTTACCTCAGGAACCCATCCATATTTCATGGACAGACACGGGAATTATGACAGTGAAAAATACAAGACAGAGGAGCATTATTACTGTTTCCCGACATTGAACGATTTAAAGGAAGAGGTCGCCCATTATATTAAGACAGAACTCGATTATCAGGGAGAGTTAAGGGATAACATTAGAACCGCCATCCTCGTTCGCCTTGAAAGTCTTTCCGTTGGGGCCAAAGGGCTTATGTTTAACACCCATGATTTCTTCCCCATGAGCGAACTTTTATCCAGAAATACCATTCTTGAGATGGAAAATCTTGCAGATGACGATGACAAGGCATTTTTTGTCGGGTTAATTCTAATTCTGATAAGGGAATATCGAGAGAGAGAAAACCCGGCTATTAATCCCGGAATGGGTCAAAAGGGGTTGCGCCATCTGCTTGTTATAGAAGAGGCTCACAGACTGCTCAAGAATGTAGAGACGGAGCGCATAACCGAGATGATGGGAAATCCCAAAGGGAAAGCAGTTGATGAGTTCTGCAATATACTCGCTGAAATGCGCTCAGTTGGTCAGGGGATGATTGTTGTTGAGCAAATACCTTCAAAGATAGCACCAGATGTAATTAAAAATTCAAACACCAAAATTGTCCATCGATTGGTCGCAAAGGATGATCAAATCCTTCTGTCGGGTTCTCTCGGTATAGATGAGAACGATGCGCTTTATTTAAATAGGCTGAAAACAGGTCACGCTCTTTACTACCGTGAAGGAATGGGAAAACCGGTGGAATGCGTTGTCATAAACGATGTTGAGTCATATGCGGTAAGTGACGAAAAGGTCAAGAGGGTGATGTCTTCTCTAAGTTACGACACATTACATAGTTATAAAACATATCAGATAGACACATGGCTTGGAAAATCGGGTCAGGAGGTCTGTATTAAGTTTTTCAACTCTCTTATCACAACCGAACCTAAAAAATTGGTTGAACTAAGAGATAAAGCGAATGAAGAATTGAATAACCTGCTATTGTCGAAGAATGGCCAGTATGAAATTGATATTCCGGAATTTTCAGATTATTGCAGCCTAAAAATAATGAATTTGCTTACCAAAGGAATATACGCCAGACATAGAGCTTTGCCCGTAGGAATTAAGAAACTTTTGCTTAACACGATAAATGAACCAACAGGGAAGCACAGGAATGAGTTAATCAAGAGCCTGAATATCTATTGGGAGCCATACGATCCTGTACAGTATATAAAAGAAGTTATTGCCAACCTCACTACCCGGTATATTTACACGCATAAACTGCAATTTTCTCGTGAAGAGGTCAACAAGACTGTATCTACATTTCTGTTGCTTGAGGATAGTAAGATCATAGATGAAATTACGAAATTGGTAATGCCTGATAAAGGAGAGGCAACCCAATGATTGGACAGATTGGTCATGCAATAGCCCATGTTTTTAAAGAAGTATTAAAGAAAGGGACAGAAACCGGCCTCAAAAATGCCAATGAGTCAATGGTTCAAGGTCATAGGCCTTTGTTTTCTTCCCCTGAATTCGGAAAAGAAACATTATCGCATGTAAGCGAAATCATGGACGAGGAGAGGATTCAGGATTTGGAAACTTCCCCCCTGAAATCTTCTATGGAAACAATCAACAACTCGTCTCTTGAATCCCTTAAAGTTCAGAATAGAGAAATACTTAGTTCTATGGAGGCCAAGAAGGTTACCCCCTATAATGTTGCAGATAATGAGGCAACTAATGAGATAATTTCTGAAGCGGAAAGACAGCAGATGAAGAATGAGAGCGGCTGGTCAGATGAAATAATCGACTCTATCAGGTCAATGAGAGAATTTGAGATTTATCAGAAGGCCGGGCTCAAAGAAGCGGATATCAACGGCAGAAAAAGTTTAGTGCGGGATGATATTGACTGGTATCAGAAAGATTCTATGGGGCGAACCAACATAGAGAGGGCGCAGAATGGGCTTTCACCAATTAATAAAAATGGAGACACCGTTGAGATACACCACCTCGGGCAAAGAAATGACGGTCCGCTTGCCGAGTTAACACCTGAAGAACATCGGGGCAAAGAGAATTACTTGGTGTTACATGATCCCAGCAAAGCGTCTGATATTGATAGGAAAGCTTTCGATAAGGAAAGAGCAATGTATTGGAAAGCAAGAATAGCACTAATGGGGGATTAAATGGGCAACATTTTCAAGGAAATCAAGAAAAAATATAAGCTTTATAAGACCAAAGGAGCCTCTGGTAAGCTTATTAGGGAGGCCGAGAGACAACTTAACCGCAAGTTTGCAGACGATTACAAAAAATATCTCTCAAAATACGGTGCTATTTCGTTTGGCCCTTATGAACTGACAGGACTTAATGTTGATAGCTATGCAAATGTCGTTACTGTGACCCTTAAAGAGATGCAGAGAAATAAAGATTTTCCCAAGGACGCGATTGTGCTGGAAAACACAGGCAATGAGGGACTGTTGATATTGCAGAATTCTGATGGCGAAGTGTATGAATGGAAAGATGGCCAAAAAGGTAAAACATACCGTAACTTAGAGGAGTATTTAAGGAGTAAGATTAACGATTAAAGTATGCGTTGGACGAGGCTTTAATCTGTTGGGCATTAAGATCATAACTTTATCGGAGACAGGGTGATTATAGAATTTCAAATCTCCCACCCCAATTTTTGATTTTGAAGCGTGCGTGGGTTAGACAAGATATGACCTCCGAACAGCAGGGAGCGGTAAATCGCGGAA
Organism: Caldifarciminota bacterium; assembly: GCA_027037615.1. GTDB lineage: Bacteria > Hydrothermota > Hydrothermia > B15-G9 > B15-G9 > WGAI01. The sequence goes on from JALVZN010000138.1 coordinate 10,058, forward strand.
GATGAAAAATCTGGCCTGAGTGATTTGACTTACACCCTTCTGTCGTTGCCTGTCCGAAATTTAGGTGTGAAGCAGCCTTCTCATAATCTCAAGTTCCGTGATGGAAGCTGCATGTTCGGCTGCCGTTAACGAATGTGTCGCTTGAAACATCCGCCAAATCGGATTTAAACTCTAAGTCTCAAAACACATATAAGGAGGCCAAAATGCTTAAAAGGACGCCACTTTACGACGCACATGTAAAACTCGGAGCGAAGATGGTGGAGTTTGGCGGCTTCGAGATGCCGGTTCAATACACATCCATCCTCGAGGAACACAGATGGGTTCGCTCAAAGGCTGGCCTTTTCGATGTATCCCACATGGGCGAGATAGAGGTCACAGGCCCGAGAGCGCTTGAGTTTGTGAGTTACATCACAGCTAACGACCCGGCTCGGCTTGATGTCTTTCAAGTTCAATACTCGGCTTTTCTCACTGAGAAGGGCACATTTGTCGATGACATACTCGTTTACAGGCTTCCTGACAGGTTCCTGCTCGTGGTGAACGCATCGAACACCGACAAAGATTTCGATTGGGTCAAATCCCACCAGTTCAAAGACGGCGTGGAGGTGAAGAACCTTAGCAGCGATTACGGTGAGCTTGCACTTCAGGGGCCTGTCGCAGAGGAGGTTTTGCAGAGGATCACGGACATCGACCTCTCGAAGATGGGCTACTACTGGGCTGGCTTTGGGAAAGTGCTCGGCAAGGACGCCCTGATTTCGAGGACAGGTTACACCGGCGAGGACGGTTTTGAGATCTATTTGCCCCCATCCGAGGTCGAGGAGGTTTTCTGGAAATTGCTGGACATGGAGGAGGTTAAACCTGCGGGACTTGGCGCGAGGGACACGCTCAGGCTTGAGATGGGCTATTGCCTTTACGGAAACGACATCGATGAGAGCACGAATGCGCTTGAGGCTGGCCTGAAATGGATCGTAGGGTTCCACAAGCCCGATTTTATCGGCAAGAAAGCGCTGCTCGAGATCAAAGAAAAGGGTATCACGCGCAAAAGAGTTGGTTTTGAGACGGAACGCAGGGGCGCTGTGCCGAGACATGGGCAGAAAATTCTTGATGCGGACGGGAACGAGATCGGACATGTGACAAGCGGCACATTTTCGCCTTCACTCCGCAAGGGAATTGGCATGGGATATGTCAAAAAGGAGTTTGCCCGTCGTGGAACCGAGATAAACATCGAGATCAGGAACAGGTCTGAAAAGGCCGTCATCGTCAGGATGCCGTTTTACAAAGAAGGGACAGTCAAGAAATAATCAGGAGGAATTAAAATGAAAAAGGTTTATCTGGACTACAATGCCACCACGCCGACCGACAGGCGGGTGCTTGAGATAATGCTGCCGTATTTTTCGGAGAAATTTGGCAACCCATCGAGCGTGCATGCGTTTGGCCGTGAGACGAGGGAAGCTGTCGAAAACGCCAGGAAAGTCGTCGCGCAGTGCCTCAACGCAGACCCGGAGGAGATCTTCTTCACATCTGGCGGCACGGAATCCGACAACTTCGCCATCCGCGGCGTTGCATATCGCTTGAAAGACAAAGGGAAACACATAATCACCTCGCCCATCGAGCACAGTGCTGTCCTGAAGACCGTCTATGACCTTGCCGATTTCGGGTTTGAGTTTACCGTGCTGCCTGTTGACCAGTATGGGCTGGTTGACCCCGACGAGTTCAGGAAAGCCATCAGGCGGGACACCATAGTTGCGTCGATTATGTTCGCCAACAACGAGATCGGAACAATTCAACCGATCAAGGAGCTGGCGGAAATAGCCCACGAACACGGCGTTGTTTTCCACACGGATGCGGTTCAGGGCGGCGGCAAGGCAAAATTGGATGTGCAGGAGTTGGGCGTCGATCTGCTATCACTTTCAGGCCACAAATTTTATGCGCCGAAGGGCGTCGGCATCCTGTATATCAAAAAGGGCACTCCGATCAACAAAATTCAGACGGGTGGAAGCCACGAGAGGAACATGAGAGCAGGCACGGAGAATGTGCCCGGCATCGTCGGGATCGGCGAGGCTTGCCGTCTGATAATGGAAGAGCTCGACGAACAGAATGCGCGCATCAAAAAGCTGAGGGACAAGCTTCAGGAGGCAATCCTTTCCAACGAGTCGTTGAAGGCGAAGTTGAACGGGCACCCGACGAAGCGCGTGGTCAACACGCTCAATGTGTTGTTTGAAGGGATAGATGCCGGTGATGCCGTGCTTGAATTCGACAAGAAAGGCATCGGCGTGTCGGCGGCATCGGCCTGCAAAGCTGGCAGCAGGACACCTTCTCATGTGCTCATGGCGATAGGCAGAACGCCTGAGGAAGCATACAGCTCAATCAGGTTCTCCCTTGGCAAATACACCACAGAGGACGAGATCGATTATGTGATCTCCGTTCTCGAAGAGGTGATCTCGGCCTCAAGGAAGTGACGGAACATCGAAGGCGGGGGTGTGAGCCGCTCCCGCCTTACCATCTCGCAACAAACGGCTTGTATTCGACCCCTTCTATCAGGTGGCGCTGGATTTTATACAGCTCAAGGCGAATTAACCGCCGATAGCTGACATTTCGCCTCAGTCCCCGATGTCTTATCGTGGATTGGAGCTTCTTCTCCCACTCCTCGATGAACAGCTTCCTGCCGTTGTCCGTGAGGTAGATCCCGCCCAAATCGTCCCGAAAATGCGATTTTTTGATGATTTTGCGGTTCAGCAACGAAAAGATCGTCCGATCCACAAGTATGGGCTTAAATATCTCAGCCACATCTAAGTTCAGTGTAAATCTCCTGAAATTTGTTGCGTGCAGATAGCCTATCCTTGGGTCAAGATGGGTTTTGTAAATTTCTGAGAGCACAGTCACATAACATACGCTGTTGCCGAAACTTACGAGGGCGTTAAGTCGGTTGCGCGGCGGCCTGCGCGTCCGCCTCTCAAAGCCGAAATCCGGGTCGCCGATGATCCTGTCAAAACCGTTGTAATACACCTCCCTGAGATTGCCCTCCAGGGCCATCAGCTCGTTGATGTCCTCGATGTCGTCAACCTCATCAAGCCTCGCTGTCAGATGGGATATGATGTCCTCAAGGTCAACACCCCGATTGTGGTAATAGGACAGCACTTTGAGCATGTTTCTGACGGCACCTTTCACGAAAAGTCTGGCAAGAGTTAGCCGTTTCTCGTTGTCTATGTAATGCTCGGCCTGTTTCAGGATTACCATGCCGGAATTGTAATGCTCTCGTGGATAAAAACTTCCGATGTAATAGCCTCGATGGTTGAAGAAGTGCAGGATGATCTCCTTCTGCGACAGATACTCCATCACCCGTTTGTTAACGGTAATCTCTCCAAACAGGTATATCTCCGATGTCGTTTCGACGGGGATGTATCTGGGCTTCTGGCCCTCACGCTCAAGGTAAAGCGTGTTCTGCTTCCTTCTTAGACTTCCGTTTGAGAAAACATAAAGCGCTTTTTTCATAGCTATGCAATTGTAAAGAAAAAGGGGCCCGATTTCTCAGGCCCCTCTCATAAGCTTCCGCAAGGCTGAAGCGTTTAATTGCCTTTCTTCACTTCGAACTTGTAGTTACCGTCCTCGGCATCGATGACGATGGTGTCGCCCTCTTTGACCTCACCCTTGAGAATAAGCTCCGAGAGTTTGGTCTCTATCGATTTCTGGATGGCTCTGCGCATCGGTCTGGCTCCGTAAAGCGGATCAAATCCCTCGCTCATCAGGAGCTCCTTTGCCCGCTCCGTAAGTTCGATTTTGATGCCCTGCTCAGCGAGCCGTGCGTTCAGACGGCTGATCAGGAGGTCGATGATCTTGAAGACATGCTCACGCTTGAGCGGATGGAACACAACGATTTCATCGATCCTGTTCAGGAACTCAGGCCTGAAGTAGGACTTGACCTCGTCGATAACCTTCTGCCTTGCCTCTTCAAATCTCCTGTCGAATTCCTCTTCGAGGCGCTTCTCTTCCTCTTCGAGTTTTTCGAGCTCGGCCTTGCGCTGGTCTTCAGGCAGGCTTTCGGTCTCACGGCGACGGCGAGCGAGCTCATCAAATCTCGGCTTGAACTCGTCCATCAGGCTCGTCAGGTATCTGCTTCCGAGGTTAGAAGTCATTATGATGACGGTATTTCTGAATGACACCGTGCGGCCTTTGGAATCAGTCAGACGGCCATCATCGAGTATCTGGAGCAGGATGTTGAACACATCCGGATGCGCCTTCTCGATCTCGTCGAACAGGATGACGGAGTAAGGTTTACGGCGCACTTTCTCGGTCAGCTGACCACCCTCTTCGTGCCCCACATAGCCCGGAGGAGCGCCGATGAGCTTGGCCACAGAGTGCTTCTCCATGAACTCGGACATGTCGAGCCTGATCACAGCGTCCTCGTCGTTGAACAGGAACTCCGCAAGCGCTTTGGCCAGCTCAGTTTTACCCACACCAGTAGGACCGAGGAACAGGAAAGAACCGAGCGGTCTTCTTGGGTCAGACACACCTGCGCGCGCCCTGCGAATGGCCTCGGATACAGCTTTCACGGCATGCTCCTGCCCGACAATGCGTTTGTGAAGGGCGTCCTCCATCTCGAGAAGCTTCTTCTTCTCCTCTTCCATCATCTTGGAGACCGGGATGCCAGTCCATTCGGCCACAACCTCAGCCACATCCTCGGCTGTGACGACCAGATCGCCGCGCTGAATTTTCTCCTCTTTCTCCTTCTTGCGCAGTTTCTTGATTTCAACCTCAAGTCTGGCCTTTTCGGTCTTGAGCTGAGCCTCCCTGTCGAAGTCCTCGGCCTCCTCGGCCTTCTTGATGTCCTCTTCGAGCTCTTTGATCCTCTCCTGAATCTGGCGGATTTTGTCCTCGATGCTCGCAGGGCCGGATTTGAGCTTTTCGTCGATCATCTTCTTAATCTTCTCACGCTCAGCCTTCAGCTCCTCGATGCGTTTCTCGTCCTTGTCGGCCTCCGCACGCTTGATCTCCTCATCAATTCTGGCAAGCTTCTCCTTGAGCGATGTCACTTCAGGTGACTCATAAGCCGCCTTGAGTTTCTTCCTCGCAGCCGCCTGATCCAGTGCGTCAATGGCCTTGTCAGGCAGTTTCCTGTCCTGGACATACCTGTGGGTGAATTTGGCTGCCGCCTCTATCGCCTCATCCGAGATCTTGACACCGTGATGCTGCTCGTAGCGGGGCCTCAACCCTTTCAAAATATCGATCGTGGTCTCGACATCGGGCTCAGTGACCCACACGGGCTGGAATCTGCGCTCAAGTGCGGAATCCTTCTCGATGTATTTGCGATATTCGTCGATGGTTGTCGCGCCTATCACCTGAAAATCGCCGCGTGCGAGCGCGGGTTTCATCATGTTTGCGGCATCCATTGAGCCTTCAGCACGGCCTGCGCCGACGACATTGTGGATCTCATCGATGAAGAGGATGACATCGCCCGCCTTTTTGACCTCATCGAGCAGCTGTTTCAGCCTCTCCTCGAACTGGCCGCGGAACTTTGTGCCGGCGACAAGTCCACCCATGTCGAGCTGCAACACGCGCTTGTTCTTGAGGTTGTCAGGCACCTCGCCTTTGGCTATCCGCTGCGCAAGTCCCTCCACGATCGCGGTCTTACCGACGCCAGCCTCACCGACGAGCACCGGATTGTTCTTCTGACGGCGGGACAGGATCTCGATGACCTGCATGATCTCCTTCTCGCGCCCGATCACCGGGTCAAGTTTGCCCTCGCGAGCAAGTTTCGTAAGGTCAATGGCAAATTTTTCGAGAGCCGATTTTTCCTCTTCTTTTATTTCAGAACCAATACCTTTGTGTCTCATATCCTCTTTTCCTCCTTCTGATGTAGTTGCGCCCGTTATAGCTGAAACGAGCTGATTTAGGATCTGGCCGCCGATAGCCCGTGGATGTTCAAGCATGGCATCGACGACCTCGGCCACGCCGATCTCATTTGCAGCGCGCTGCGATGCGTTGTCCAGTATCTCCTCGACGAACACCGAGGGGACCACATCGCCCGGCTGTTTGCCGAGCAGCGCGCGCTCAAGCTCAACGATCACCCTGCGCGGGTCGATACCAGCATCGGCGAACCTGACCAGCACGCTCCTGAGCTTGTCCTCTAAATCGATGAATTCAAGCAGGAGCTGGTTTTGCTCGTTTTCGCCGATCGGATAACGCGCCAGTGTAGACTTGATGTCCTCAACCAGTTTGCGCGGTGCCTGAACGACCTCCTCACGAAGCACCCAGTCAGCAGTGTGGCCGCCGTAACCGAAAAATTCGCGTATGATGTCGGAGAAGAACCCCTCCTCAAAGAAATCCTCGAAAGGATGTCTTGAGCGCGGAACCCATCTTTTGACCCGAACCTGAGCGTAATCGCGGTTGCGCACATTTTTTACATCGTCGATGACGGTCAATTTCAGGTCGTAGAGCAGCGTAGAGAACAGATCGTCGATCAAACCGCGCGGATAAGAGCGTGCGTATTGTGACATCCGCTGCTTGAGTGTGGACTGGTAGGACTTTATCGCCTGATCGATCTGGTTATAGAAATCGTTAAGCGTGCGATTAATCTGCGTGACCGCCTGATTGGGATCGACGCCGCGGTTCTCGAGCCACCTGCGGAAAGGGTTCCCTTCTTCGGTCTCAAGAAGCGCACGAAGAAGGTGGTCGGTATCGACAAACCCTTCCCCGGCGGCATATTTTGCGGCCTTGGCAAATACATTCTCTAAAGCAGAATTAAATTTTTTGTTTTTCCAATCCTTTATCATAGGCTACCTCCTGTTAAAGGTTTATGTTTAAATCTTCTGAAGGTATCTCCGAGAAGCAGAGACAAAAATAAATTGAAATTTCCCTTTCCGCAAGGGGTAATTTGCTCAGCGGTGGGGGACAGCTACGATAAAGAAAGAGCTATCGATCGCAAAGGATTCCGCGATGTCATACCATGGGGCAAGCATGTCATGAACCTCATCGTCCGAAAAGTAGTGTTCTGGGACGCCGGTTTTAGCGCCTTTCTCCCAGTCAACCACGATCAGCTTGCCAGCAGGCCTTAATTTTTGGACGGCCAATTTGAAGAATTTTTGCGGGTCGTCAAAGTGGTGGAGCGAGTGGACGGTGTAAATCACATCGAAATCGATCTTAATCCTGTCGATCTCTTCCGCTGCAAAGGGCCTGCATCGGTTGTGATAGACCGCAAACGGGTCGATGCCATACCCGTCTGCAGATGTGCGGGCGATGAGCTCGTCTATCATCCAGCCGCTTCCACAGCCCACATCTAAAAATCGCGCATTCTCATCGTGGGGTATCCTTCTGGCAAGCTCTTCGATGATATTCTCATGCTTCATAGCGACTTTATTATGTCAAGACGGATAACATGTTTCAACACCCTCATCCGTGGAGACGAAAACGGCCTGTTTCAGGCTTCCGAGCGCCTTCCAGCCAATTTGACCGAGAAAAACCTTCGACATTATAATTCCCCAATAGGTAGGTGCGAAATGCTTGATGGCATCAAACTTAAAGGCATACCATTGAAAAATATGTTACAGGTTTTGGGTGATTCCAAAAATAAAGTGTGGTTAAAAGTCGTTTTGAAAGATGGAAGAGAAGGAAATATCTGGCTCGATAAGGGCAATATTCTGCATGCCGTTTTAAATGAGCTGTTTGGGGTTGAGGCGTTGAGGGAGATGTTGAGTTCTGAGTATTCGGAGGTTGTCATTTTCAAGGAGTTCAGCGGTAGTGTTGTCAACAGCATAAACGAACCTGTCGATGATGTCCTCAGAGATATTATCAAAGAGTTGGTCAGGAAGGAAAGGGAGGAACTGATTAAACAAGGAAGGGATAAAATGATCGAACAAATCCTTAAAAAGCTAAAGTCGGACATACCGCATTGCCTCGGTGTGGGTGTTTTCCACACCATGGAGGGGCTCATGATCGGAGCCGTGACTGACATACCAAACTACGATCATGATGTCGCCGGTGCCGCCTATTCCACGATGATGAGCTCCATAAAGAAGGCTCTTTCCATCAGAGGTGAGGGCATTTATGTGAACATACGGGATGTGCTCGTGGAGACGGACGACAAATACCTGTATGTTCGCATGCTGGGCGACACGGATTACGCCATCGTCGTCGCAATGTCAAAAGAGGGGAATCTCGGCTATTTGAGGGCGATGCTGAAAAAGGTCGAACCTGATCTTGTGAAAGCGCTTGCCTGATACCAATCTAAGCTCGATTTTCGATCAAAAACCTATTGAAACCATAGCAAATCTTGTCAGAAGGGCTATTATCGTTGCAACCACAAGGTGCAATGCCAGCGATGTGGCCGCCAATTTACCGTTGAACTCTCTCCACAGCACGGCGATCGTGGACACACAAGGGACATAGAACACAACAAACATGGTGAATGTCATCATCTGGGCATAAGACATGGCGGCGCCGAAGTCGGTCGTGCCGAGCGCCTGAGCCATCATAATCAGCGTCAGTTCCTTCCTGAGAATTCCGAATATCAGCGTCACCCCAAGCTTATCAGGCAGTCCGAGTACCCCTTTTGTGAACGGTGCAAGCCACAGGTTCAGGTGTTCGGTGATACCGACCATGTCCATGAGCCCGAGGAACAGGCTTGAGAATATCAACACCGGCCATGCAAATGTGATGAAGCCCTTTATCTGAACCCATGTTTTTTTCAGGGTTATGGAAAGGGATGGCATCTTATACGACGGCACCTCCATGACGAGCCCGGCCGATGGAGTTGGGGTCAACGAAGTCAAAATGCGGCCGAGTATCGCCACCACGAAGATGTTTACGACATAGATCAGGAGCGCCCATGCAGGCCCCATGAAGTAGCCAACGAGGGCGAGTATCACGGTGGTTCGAGCCGAACATGGAACGAACGGCGCAAGAAGGGCGGTCAAAACCCGATCCCTTTCAGACGAGATTATGCGGGTGGCCACAATTGACGGGACATTGCAGCCGTAGCCCACGAGCAACGGCACAACCGATTTGCCGTGCAGCCCTATCTTATGCATGAAAACATCCAAAAGGAATGCGGCTCTAGCCAGATAACCGAGGTCTTCCAGCAGGGACATCAAGAATATCAGCGGCACGAGGTATGGGAGCACGATGCCTATACCGCCGCCTATCCCGGACACAAGGCCATCGATGAGCGGAAGCCATCGGGATGTCACATGAGCCGATAGGTATTCACGAAGAGCATCGAAAGGCGAAAGGACGAGCTCCTCAAGGTAGCCCCCAATCGAGAAGGCCACATAAAACATGCCCAGGAACACGATGGCGAGTATGAGATAACCGAAAATCGGATGCATCACGGTGCGGTCGATGCGTTCCTCTGAGGAGACACCGCTTCCGTGTGTAACTGTTGCCACCTGCTCGAATATCCGCATTGCGGTGTGATGCCGCTCCTGATGGATGATTTCGTAACAATCTCGCTCAAACTCTTGCTCCAGTGCGCGGCAGAGCTGCTTAGCCTTTTCGATAAGTTCGGGATCCCCGATGAATTTTATGAATTCAGGGTGTCCCTCCATGAGTTTGATGGCGACGAGGCGCGGCGGCAGGTTTATGTTTTGCGCGCTGACCATTGCGGCCAGCTCCTTTATGGCGTTTTCAACCGGTTTGGAACAGCGCGGAGGATTAGGCTTTTGCCAGTTTTTCAGGACTTCAAAGACCTTTTTCATGAGTGTGTAGATACCCTTGCCGTGCACGGCGATCGTTGCAACAACCGGAACGCCAAGTATTTTCTCGAGTTTTGCGATGTCGATCTTTATGCCCTTCCTTTCGGCCTCATCGACCATGTTTAGGGCGATGACCATGGGCTTTTCCAGCTCCATGAGCTGGAGTGTGAGTTCAAGGCCGCGCGACAGGAGCGAGGCGTCGATCACATTGATTATCACATCGATGTTTTCGGACAGCAGGTATTTGAGCGTTTCCCGTTCCGCAAGGTCAGTTGTCGCAAGTGAGTAGATGCCGGGCAGGTCAACGATGTCCACAACTCGTCCGTCCACCTTCACGCGCGAGCTGAGAAATTCGACTGTGGTGCCTGCAAAGTTGGATGTCTGAGCTTTGAACCCCGCGATTGCATTGAAAAGCGTGCTTTTACCACAATTGGGCTGGCCGACAAGCGCTATTCGCGGAATGTGATCCGTCATGGCAGTGCCTCCACCATGATCTTTGAGGCTATACCGCGGTTTATGGCGACTCTAACGCCTGTCGTTTCATCGTGTATGTAAAGAGGGCCTCCCCATGGCGATGCCATAACCACCCTCACTACATCGCCGGGCTGTATGCCAAGGGAGTAAAGCTTTGTGTGGACACCTCGTCCACCGCGAATTGCTATAATTCTCCCCTTTTGATTGGGTTTCAATGTGAGCAGTGAAGTCATAGGTGGTTAAGTCTAATGGGGCTAAAATATTTCTGTCAAGTTTGAGAAACAATCGCATTAACGGGCTGAATATGCTGATTTTACAGTAAGATAGCTTTGCATTACGCCATGATCATCATGCCACTCCTTGACACTCCATGAAATTAGCTAAAACATTCGATGGCAATCAGGAGGATTGAAATGACGAGATACGGTAAATCCACAGAGTTGCCGGAAGAAAAGGTCGAGATGGAGGGCGCAAAGGACGCCACAATTCAATGGCTCATAGCAAAAGATCATGGCGCCCCCAATTTTGCAATGCGCAGGTTCAGGGTGAAGCCCGGAGGATACACACCTTACCATACCCATGATTACGAGCATGAGGTTTATGTCCTTGACGGCAAAGGTGTTGCGGTTATCGAAGGCGAGGAATATCCGCTCGAGAAGGATTCGTTCATCCTCGTTCCGCCCAATCTGAGGCATCAGTTCAGGAACACAGGCGATTCTGACCTTATCTTCCTTTGTGTTATCCCGATAAAGTGAGATGGGCAAGGTAAAAGAGGTTCTGCCTGCCAAACTTATAGTCGGGGTAATCGCAAGGGATGATGCCCTCGACAAGGCGTTGAATGAGATCGAGAGGGCGTTCGGCAGGATGGACGCCAGAAGCGAGGTCGTGCCCTTCGACTGGACAGATTATTACCGCGATGAGATGGGCGACGGGCTGTTGCGTCAGTGGGTCTCCGTGGAAGGCGTTGTCGAGCAGGACAGATTGCCGGATATCAAGCTGTTGACCAACGAGATAGAGCTCCAGCATGCGGTTGATGGCAGGAGGATTTTCAATCTCGATCCAGGGTTTGTCCTCCATTCAAAACTCATACTCGCCACTACTAAGGACTACTCGCACCGCATTTACATCGGGAAGGGCATATTTGCCGAGGTAACCTTGATTTACAGGAAGAAAACCGGGTATGAGCCCCTGCCATGGACATATCCGGATTACAGGAGCGAAGTTGCACGCGACTTTTTCCAGAAAGTCAGGGAAATCTACATGGATGAGCTGAAGGATTACCTCGCCAGAAAGGCCAATCTGCTTTGATTTCGGTTTAGTTCTACGCTTTTCTGTAATCGCATATCGCTGCAATCGGACATATTTCGCATTTCGGTTTCCTTGCGTGGCAGATCTCGCGCCCAAGTCGGATGATGTTCAGGTGAAGCACATCGGCGATTTTTGGGGTTATCAGCTCGTCCACGATCGTGTGAGCCTTCTCTCTGCTGGCGTTTTGGGGTATCACACCCGTCCTTTTCAGCACCCGGTAGATGTGCGTGTCAATCGGGAAGCTGTCATGTTGACAGCCGAAAAGCAGGGTAACCCTTGCCGTCTTGATGCCGACGCCCTTAATCGATGTGAGCTTTTTCTCAGCCTCTGGATCATCGCATAGTTCGGTCAGGTCGAATTTGCCGAAGTTTTCTTTAACCCACTTCAGAGTCCTTTTGATTGTCGCCGCTTTCTGTTTCGCAAGCCCTCCGACTTTGATGGCCTCCTCGATCTCAGCGACATCGGCTTCCATGATCTTTTCAAAATTTCCGCCGAATTTCGCCATGAGCGCATCGTAGGCGCGGTCACGGTTGAGGTCGCTGGTGTTCTGTGACAGAATGGTCTTTATCAAGATTGACAGCGGATCCTTATCCCCGATCTCAGGTTTGCCGTATTTTTCGAGTAGCAGCTCGTGAATTTTTGCGAGTTTTTCCGCTGGCGTCATGATCTGGGGTATTTTTTAGGCCGTTCCTGCCCCGAAAGTGCCCTGAGTGCGCCGTAAGCGAGTGCCTCCATCTCGAATTCGCCGGGATAAAACTTAACTCTCGCAATCCATTCGATGTAAGGGAGCAGCTCCTGGCACAGCCGTTCGGATCTCGCCATGCCGCCCGTCACGACGATGAGGTCAACATTGCCGAGCAGAGCAGCCGCATACGCCCCGATCTCCTTTCCGATCTGGTAAATCATTGCACTGTAAATGAGTTCGGCCT
>JALVZN010000139.1 GCA_027037615.1 Caldifarciminota bacterium
ATCGGATTAACCCGGACAGCCTCATAGAAGTGCACAGGAAGATCGGCCCTGACTACGACGAGAAGGTCATCAGGCCGGCCATAAGGGGCATCGTCCGACTGGTGATCTCCGAATACCCGATCATGGATGTGTATTCGTCGAAGCGCAAGGAAATTCAGCAGGAGATCTTCAAGCGCGTCAAGCAGTTGCTTGAGCCGGACGGCTTCACGATTGAGGAGATTGTGCTACGCGATGTTCACTTCACCAAGGACTTCGCAAAGGCCATAGAGGAGAAACAGATCGCCCAGCAGGAAGCGGAGCGCATGAAGTATGTCCTTGAAAAAGAGCAGCTTGAGGCGCAGAGAAAGGCGATAGAAGCGGAAGGTAAAGCGAAAGCCATCCAGATCGTGTCTCAGGAGCTCAAACGCAACCCGCTGTATATCAAATACCTGTATGTTGATAAGCTCACCGACAAGGTCAAGGTCATCGTCTCCGATCAGGCGACAATCATGGATCTCAAGGGGCTGTTAGAGGGTCAGTAAGCCGTCATGCGCTGCAGCGTTCAGAGCCTCAAGGAGTTCGTCAGCTCGGTATTTGAACGGGTAGGTGTGCCTGAGGACGAGGCTGGAATCATCGCCGATGTGCTTGTGGCGGCGGACGCGCGCGGCATCCCGTCACACGGAGTGGCACGACTCAAACGCTACATCGACGGCATCCGCAACGGCGTCATGGTGCCGGACAGCAAGCCGCGCATCGTGCACGAAACCCCTGTCTCGGCCAGGATCGACGGGCGAGATGGGCTCGGTCAGCCCGTCTCGTTCAATGCCATGAAACTGGCCATCGGGAAGGCGAAAGTGAACGGCATCGGCATGGTGACCGTTTTCAATTCCAACCACTTCGGCATTGCGGGCTACTACGCCATGATGGCTCTGGAGCACGGGCTCATCGGGTTCGCAACGACCAACACCTATCCGCTTGTGCTGCCGACATTTGGGCGGAAAGCCGTGCTCGGCACCAACCCGATAGCTCTGGCGGTTCCGACGGGGACAGGCCGTCCTTTCGTGCTCGACATGGCGACAAGCGTCGTCACACGGGGCAAACTTGAGGTCTATGCGCGAAAGGACATGCCGATACCTCCGCAATGGGCGGCGGATGAGGAGGGACGTCCCTGCACCGAGCCGTCGCACATCCTCGAAAATTTCAAGAAGCGGGCTTACGGCGGCCTCCTGCCGCTCGGCGGCGGGGATGAGCTGACAGGCGGACACAAGGGCTATGGCCTCGCAATGGTCGTGGAGATCCTGTCGGCTGCGTTATCGGGCGCGAGCATCTCGGCGAAAAGCTATCCATCGGGCAGGGGCAGCGGCATCGGGCACTTCTTCGCAGCCATTGACCCGGAGCTGTTCCTGCCACGAGACCAATTCCTGAAAAATATGGATGAGCTCATCAATACGGTCAAAAATTCGCCCAGAGCTCACGGCAAAAGTCGCATCTACATCCACGGCGAAAAGGAATTTGAGGCCATGGAGCGAAGCCTGAAAGAAGGCATCGAACTGGATTCAAAGACTTCGGAGATGCTGAAATCCATCGGGGAGGAGCTTGGAATAACTTGCGAATGTGATTGAAAAGGAGGAAGGAACGATGAAACTAGCGATTCTCGCAATGCTCACAATCAATCAGCCGACGATATGGCTTGAGCCGCTGAATGTATGGACGACGCCTGAATCGATAGGCGTAACCCGTATCAAGGTGGATTCGAGCACATTCATGGCCTCTCCATCGTCGATCTCGTCGGCGCTTCGCGGGGCCCCCATCCCCGGCATTCAGGTCATAAACAGCGGGGCCGAACACCTCTTGAACACCCTGCAAATTCGGGGCGGAGCCGCAGGCGGCACCAGAGTCATGTTCGATGGCGTGGAGCTCAACAATCCGATCGATCCGTCGTTCGACCTGTGGCTCATCCCGTCGTTTTTCATCCACGACGCCACGATCGACCTGACAGCGCGAAAGAGCTTCTGGGGAACACTGGAACTGAACCCATTGGGACTGAACGGAAAAGGTGTCCGCATCGTCTCAGGCCTCTCATTCCTGCCGTCGAAGAACGGGCTCGCAGGCAAACCGGCTTTCGAGCTGGGGTATGCAGGCTCAGGGGAATCCGTCACCTACGCATTGTGGTCCGAGAACTCCGTGGCGCCGACCACGATAGGGTTCACACCGGACAACGACACGATCACCTATGGAGCCACTTATCACCACCACGCTGGCTATCTGAAGTTCAAACTCGGCGGAATCCAGCACACCCTGATGGGGATAAAGGCTTACCGCGACCTGCTGTATGAGAATCCGGCATCCAATTTTTTCGCCAGAGGACGGGAACAGTGGGACAACCTTCTGACATACAGCATGAAAATTCCCGATGTGGCTCAGGTCAACCTCTACACCAAACGCCTCGATTTTTCCATGAATGAGTCGCGATGGGGCTATTCGATGACATGGGCATCGACCGGGCTGGGCGTGCGGACGCGCGAGTTCAGATACAAGTTCGCCCATCTCATGGCAACGGCTTCATACACACGGGGCGAGATAAAGTTGCGCGTGTCCGAGCCATCCTATCTCCTGGAACCGACAACCCGTTTAAAGGCCGAGATAGACAACGGACTGACGCTGCCCATCGGCAAAAAAGCTGTGGTCTCAATCGGCGCGCCGATCGTCGTCTCAGGCGATTTTCCAGAGGAGAGGAACAGGAAATTCCACAAGATTTTGCCGTTCGCATCGGCAAGTTACGACATAACAAAGACATACTCAATCCGCATGGCGTTCTCACATGTATGGCATCTGCCGAACTTCTACGACCTATACCTGTCAAATCAGGAGCTAAAACCTGAGGAAGGGGACGAAATCGAGCTGGGATTTGACATCAGAGGCGGCAGGTTCAACGCAATGACATCCGCTTACTACCGCCACATGTATCAGCTCATCGTTTATGTCCCCGACACCCTCCCGGACTCGACGGTGCTGTATCGGGCTCAGAATGTCGGCGAGGGCAGGTTCAAGGGCGTTGATCTCTACCTGAACTATTCACCCGGCCTGTTAACCATTGGGATAGGAGGCAGTTTGATCGATGCGCGGGATAAAAACGGCGTGAAGCTCCCGTTTGTAGCCAACAAACTGTCAGCAACTGCCAAAATCAACGACTTCATGGGCATCTACGGAGCGATCAGGGCGGAATGGGTGGCGCGGCATTCCGTCATCGATTTCCTGACGATGCGGCGCTATGAGATACCGGCATCGAAATGGTTTTCTTTCCAGATAGGCTACAGGTTGAACCGCAGACTTTCGCTCGATGCCGAGGTCAGAAACCCGTTCAACGCCCCGATGGACTTCAAAGGGGGCTATCCGATCAACGCAAGGAGCATAAACCTGAACCTGAGGATGGTTCTGTAAGATTTTTCAACGCAAGGCATTAAATGGAGGTTAAGCAATGAAATATGTCTGCACGGTAGTGTGTTCTTATCTCATCGGCGGGATACCTTTTGCCTACATTCTGGTAAAATTGAAGACAGGCAAAGACATACGGACGATTGGAAGCGGCAATGTAGGCGGCACAAACGCAGCGAGAGCGGCAGGGATAGGCATCGGCCTGCTGGTCGGGCTGCTGGATGCGCTGAAAGGGGCGATCCCGGTTTACATCGCAATGCGTTACGGCGGTGTGGATTTGGGCGTGCTCGCCGGCGTCATGGCGGTCGTCGGCCATTCGTTTACGCCATTCCTCTCGTTTAGAGGCGGGAAAGGCGTTGCAACCACGCTCGGCAGCTTCCTTGTGCTCCTGCCGTCGGCCATAGGCGTCGCTTTCATAGCATGGCTCATAATGTTCGCCATCACAAGGATCGTGTCGCTGAGCTCGATAACAGCGGCGATAGTCTTCGCAATTTACGGCGGTCTGACCGCATCCACTCCCCTGCTCCGCGCCGCTGCCGTCATCGTCGGCCTGTTAGTCATCCTGAGACACCATTCCAACATCAAACGGTTAATTCAGGGCAAAGAGCCGAAATTCAAGCTGAAATACAGGGAAGATGAGTAAGATTTCCGTGCTCGGCGGGGGCAGCTGGGGATTGACCCTCGCAAACCATCTCGTATCGCTCGGACACGATGTCGTCGTCTGGACGCGGACGGCCGAAAAGGCTGAAAAGCTCTCACGGGAAAGGGAATGCCCTCGGAGATTGCCCGGTATCAGACTTTCCGACGAAATTTCATTCACGAGCGATATAGCTACCGCTATGGAAAACGCTGAATACCTGTTGTTTGTGGTGCCGTCGCAGGCCATCCGCTCCGTTGCAAAACTCGTCAGGGAAGCGGGCCATTACCCGAGGAAGGTCATATCCGCAACAAAGGGGATTGAGATCGAGACCGGACTGAGGATGAGTCAGGTCATAATCGATGAGCTTGGCGATGTGGCGGTTGCGGCGCTTTCGGGGCCGTCGATCGCCATCGAGGTCGCCAGAAAACTGCCCGCATCGGTGGTCGCAGCATCGGAAAACGGGGATTTCGCGCGCGAGGTGCAGGAGCTGTTCCACTCATCCCTGTTCCGCGTTTACACATCGGAAGACATAATCGGAGTGGAACTTGGCGGTGCGTTGAAGAACATCGTTGCAATAGCGGCTGGCATCTCCGACGGCATGGGGTTCGGCGCCAACACCAAGGGCGCGTTACTCACGCGCGGACTTGCCGAAATCATGAGGCTTGGTATCCATCTTGGGGCAAAACCCGTCACATTCGCAGGGCTATCGGGCATGGGCGATCTCATCACGACCTCGTTCTCCAGACATTCCAGAAACAGGCATGTCGGTGAGGAACTCGGCAAAGGGAGGAAATTGGACGACATTCTGTCCGAAATGGTTATGGTTGCTGAAGGCGTGCCGACGACCGAAGCCGTCTATAAACTCTCGGTCAAGCTCAGCATCGATATGCCTCTGACACACGCCGTGCTCATGATCCTGAAAGGCGAATGGACGCCAATGCACGCCGTGAGGGAACTCACACGCAGAGAGCCCAAACCTGAGTATTACCTGAGATGGACAGGGTTGTGATTTTGACGGTAAAAGAACCCTATGCGAGCTATTTAGTGGACGGGCTGAAGACATGGGAACTGCGCAAAAGACCGATAAAGTATCGGGGAGAAGTCATCATCGTCACCGGTGGAATGGCAATCGGGAAGGTGCAGATTACGGATGTCCTTGGCCCTTTTGATCTCGACGAACTGGCGAACTATCAGGATAAACACCTGGCAGATCCGAAATTTTTGAGGGAATACGCCGCTGGTCAGCGGCTTTTTGCGTGGGTGGTGGCAAATCCTGTGAGGTTTCAGCGGGCAAGAGGCGTGGAGATAGTCGAAAGGTTTGAGGGGCCGTTGAGAATTGGGTTCCTGAGGTGAAGAAACAAAAAGGCGGGAGCGAAGCTCCCGCCTGAAATTTCCTGTCAGTTCACTTTCGGAGTTACCTGACGACGACGATGCGCTTCGTGTCGGATATATCAGCCGCTTTGAGCTGCACGAAATAGACGCCGTTGCTCAAGCTGGACGGGAGCCTGACGCTGTTAACGCCAGCCTCAGCCATACCATTGAACGGCACAGCCACAAGCCTGCCAGCTGCATCGTAGAGCCGCACCTCAGCATGGCGGGCAGAAGGCACGGAGAAGCTTATCACGCCGTTCGGAAGCACCGGATTGGCGGACAGCATGATGCCGTAAGGTTTCGTTCCGTAAACCGGCTCTTCCTCGATGTTGAGAAGCGGGTTGTAGTAGAGCACACGCGCGCTATCGACATGGGCGAGGAAGTTGTTCATGCCGTATCCGCCCACTATCGCAAACGGCACGCAGACCGAATCGCCGGGGTTGAGCGTGATCGGACCGACCGAGACCACAACTGACCAGTCACCAGCAGAGTTGCCCTGCGGGAAATGATAAGAGCCGTTCATGAAATGCCACTGGTTGGTGTCAACCATGCCGGTGTCAGGGTAAACATAGGTCTGGTTGTTTATCACGCTGATATTGGCTATCGGCAGGGATGTGTCAGGGACAGAGATGCCGGCGTAAGTTGCGCCACCCCACATGTAGGCCACGCGCTTGAGCGTGTCTGTGCGGGAGTAGTTGCTTCCTGCATCGTTTATGTCGAAGTCGATGAACCATGCGAAATAGAGATCGTTGAGGGGCTCGGTTCCAAGGTTCCTGAATTTGTAGGCGGTGATGATAAAGTCGCCATAAGCGTCCTCACTCTGAGCAAATCCGATAAATTCAGCCGCAAGTCCTTTAGGAGTTGCATGTCCGGAATCTATCACCATGCCCCACACCTGTTCGTCGCCATACCACGGCGCTGCGCCCGGATCCATGTAGTAGAGGCGGCCCGGTGGATCGCTCGTTGGCACCCAATCGCCGTCAGTGGTGCTATGCTCATACCAGTTATCAACGACATAGTTTGAGGCGTTACCGGCGGCCATTGAGCCGTAGAACAGGGTCTGAGTGCCTCTGTAAACAAAACCGCTGCCTGCGCTCTGGTGGTCATCTGCAAATCCGAGAGCGCCATTGGAAACGAGCGAGAATGTGGCGTTAACCGTGTGGATATCAGCCACATCCATCCTTGGAACACCTATGGTAACAGTCAGAGCAAAATCTCTGGTATAGCCACTGCTTGCCTGAAGCCTGAGCTGGAAAGCAACATCGTAACCATCAGGTGTGGTCGGGGAAACTGCAAAGGTGAAAGGAGATGAGCTGTTGTTAACCGTATCCCCTCTTGCGATGTCGCCGAGCGAGCAGGAACCGTTGATGACGGTAACATGCGGATCGTTAGTCGTAAGGGTGGCTGTCACGCCATTGGCCACGACAGATGAGATGTTGGTCACCTGAACGACGAGGCTGGCAGTATCGCCGGGAACGATGTGCCCGCCCGAAGGCGATGTTGCTATGTAGTCGATCAGCACAAGATTGGGTTCTGTCGGAGCTGGCACAGCGTTGACAGCTGCAAGGGCGTTGACCCTACCCCAGCCGTAACTGTTGTTAGGATAGCTTCCGCCAGATGCAGGCCTGTCCGCAGTTGTCGTCAGGATGTTGTAAACCTGATCAAAATCGAGATCGGGGTTCTTGGAGAACATGAGAGCGATAACGCCTGCAATGTGTGGGGTAGCCATGGATGTCCCATCCCATGTGGCATACCGACCACCGGGGACGGAGGACATTATACCCTGACCGGGTGCCGAAATGTCAGGCTTTATGTAGTTCCAATCCGGTATGGGCCAGTATGTGGTATCGCTCCACGGAGACTGATGAGGTGCCGGGCCGCGGCTTGAGAAGCTCGCAACCCTGTCCTGATAGGTCGTAGCGCCCACACCGATGACCGTGGGGAAATTGCCGGGAGTGCCAGCTGTGCCTGAACCCGGGCCATCGTTTCCGATAGCGAACACGGGGATTATGCCAGCGGCCCTCCACGAAAGCACTGCATTCCAGAAATATGTCGATGTGGTGTTAGAATTGCCCCAGGAATTGCTGACCAGAGGGATGTTGTAACCGGAGTCCGAAACCAGCGAGACATACCACTGGAACCCCTGCAGAATCTGATACCCGTATCCACCACCTGATCCAACGACCCTTGCCATTGCGAACTGTGCGCCAGGTGCCACACCTATACCGTAAGGGCCATCTCCGGTGATAGTGCCTGCCACATGTGTGCCGTGCGAATCCGGGTCGTATGGCGTCGGGTTGTTATTTATGCAGTCCTTCCACAATCCGGAAAATCTGCCCTCAAGCGCTGGATGATCCGGGTCTATTCCCGTGTCCATTATGCCAACAAGCACACCTGTGCCATCGTATCCAAGAGCCCAAACCGAGTCAGCTTTGATCTTTCTGACATTCCACTGCACAGTCTTGGGGGAGCTGTTCCCGCCGTCATGCGCTCTGTCGCGATACACCTCAACCTTGCGATCTTCTTCGATTATCCCGATGTCATCACGAGTGGCAAGCTGAAGTATAACTCGCTTTTCAGCACGAATCGCAAACCCATTTATAACCCAAAACGGGTATATGTAGTCAATCGCATCTTTTTGAGTATCAAGATACGCAAGGACATCTTTTTGAGACCTACTGGCAAGATCCCTCAGATATGCTGCCACATTACGCTTGCCAAGCGACATCAATGTGGCGAAATCAGGGCTCTCTCTCATGGTTACTATCGCCCTGACCATATCATGATCGTCCATGGAGTTGAGCTTGGCCATGAAACCGGGCTCTATAACTCCAGCGGACAGAGCTGACATACTCATAACTATTGCTATCAGCCATCTAAACATACACACCTCCTGATTTTGTTGGTTTCATCGGTAGATATTGAGTATAAAGCAGGACGATTAAGTTTGTGCAAAATAAAAAGAGGGGCCGATAAAGGCCCCTCCATAACAAGCGTGTTCAACTCTCGCGTGCGTTACCTCACAGCAATCACGCGGGTCGAAGCTTCCCTGTTTCCGAATTTGAGGTTCACGAAATAGACGCCGGATTTCGGAGCCTGCCATGTGAGGCTGTGATTTCCAGCATCCATCTCGCCGCTATACAGGGTGCCCACTTTCCTGCCGGCTGCGTCGAACACGCTCACCTCAACCCTGCCGCTTCTCGGAAGCGCGAACGACACACCTATGTTGCCCTCGGTCAGGTTGCTGAGAGCCCTGAGACCGAACTCGTTCCTGTTAATCGGCTCCTCTTCCACGCCCATAGGAACTTCGACATATCCGACCTGAAGCACATCTGCATTCTGATCCTCGATGCCAGTAGCAAATCCATGATCATTGTAAACTATGCGAGCGAGCTCGACAGCTTCCTCATCTGCATCATCGACACCGCCAAATGCGCCAAGGTCATGCCATTCGTTCGTATTGAGGTCAAGAACACCTTCACCTATATCAGGTGCACCGATCGTGTCCGTGCTGTCCCTCTGGAAGATGGCTTTGTAGATAACAAGGAGCCTGTTCGTGGTCGGATCAAAACCGACATTCGGCTGTGTGGCGACAGTGGCACCATTGCCAAGACCGACAAGCAGATCAGCCTGCCAGCCACCCCAGTTGCCAGGTGCGCCTGTGGTGGGATAGATGTGCCACACATCACCATACTCATAGTTCCCGGATCCGAACTTCACAACGATGTGAGGTTTGTTGTTGTTGTCAAGGACAAAGTCGTAGGTATACCACCATCCTGTGGCACCAGGATAAAGCGGGCCGCCAAGCTCTGTGAAGAGGTCCACAACCCTGTCGATGACAAGGCTGTCGCCATCGACATGCGCTTCTACAAAGTAAGGAGCATCGACCGTGTCAGCGCCGTAAATATTAATCGTCTGGCCGTAGAAAGCCACATATCCGTTAGGACCAATCCTCGGAATAGGCGAATCTCCGCCGTTTTCAAGAAGAACTCTTTGAGGGGACCATGTGTTTCCACCATCTGTGCTTAACCAATAATACGCAGAGAGAGTGCCGCCGAAGCCTATATCCACGCCATCAACGATGATGGTGTCACCGTTCGCGTCTATGGCCGGGAGCCAGACATTGTTGTTGATGGATGTGTCCATTGTGTAGGTCTGGAACACGCCATAAGGATAAGCGATATCCGTGGCCACTTTGATTAAGCTGTTCGGATAACCAGGAGGTCCCTCCTGCCAGACAAACCAAACTTTGCCGGTAACCTGATCGAAGGTGACGCCAGGATAATAACGCCTCATGCCATAGGTGGTGAGATTGAACGGCCCCACCCATGTGTTGCCACCGTTGGTGGAATAAGAAGCCCTGAGATAACCGAGGACATAACCGTTTGCAGGATCCCAGCCGAGTGTATCGGCCCAAATAACCACTATGTTATCCTGGTATGCAGCTATGTTCTTACCAGGTGTGCCGAGGTTCGACCTTATATCGCCAGCAGGTCCGAAGGTATAGCCCCATACGAGCTTGCTGCCGTTGCTGTGGCCAACCGGGCCATCATCGCCGGTTATCGAATATGCCCTTGTGTTGTAGGCATTGACTGTGCCCACAACAAACAAGAGTGTCAACACAACATACATCACTTTACGCATAATTCTACCTCCTGTTTAGTTGCCGCTTCTTAAGCGTGCTAACTCCTCAAGCAAAATATACACATTGTTTGCATCGTAAGGATCCAATCCTGCCGGGAATGTGAAATTCTCGTCAAGCTGTTCCAGCAACTGAACCACATTCATATAATAACCTGCTTTAAGGTATATTGTCGCAAGCGATATGTCAATATCCCGCCTGTTGAGTCCTGGATAATGACTGAGGCGCAGAGAATCACCCCAGTAGTAGATAGCCGCTTTGGCCCCAGAAATGGCCTCGTCATACTCGCCGAGCCCCTGGTTAGCAGCCATTATTCCGATGCCAACCTCAGGGACTATGCTGAGGTTAAGGCCCTCAGGTGAGGTATCGATGTGGTCGTAAGTTACGGTGCAGACGGCTGAATCGCGAGCATTGGTCGGGGCAATTATCACCACGGATGTATCAGTCATCCAATATACATCCACCGGGTTACTGCCAAGTTTTACCTTTTTGAAAGCAGCCACCGGTCTCTGCTTAACTGGCACCTCGTAAATCATGACTGTGTAAGCATCATATACGATGGAGTCGAGATGAGCAGTATCAATCTCGTCCGTAACCGGTGTGACGATCGGCTTGTAGTAGTTCGGGTCAGCGGTCATAGCGAGCCTGAGATAAGGGAGGGCTTCACTGTAATTTCCGAGCTGGATGAGTGACCATGCAAGACCTGTGAATGCCTCAGGTTTATCAATAGCGAAGAGGAAGACGGAGTCAAAAGCAGCCTTTGCTTCTTCAAAATGGCCGGCATCATAGAAATTCCAGCCATGCTCAATAAGTATATCGGCATCGACGGACGGGGATGGGGTATCCATTTTAACCCCGCATCCCGCGATCAGGATAAAGATTGCAGATAAAAGGGCGAGCCTTTTCATCATAGAACCTCCCGAAATTATTTAATTACCACGACCTTGTTTACACTGTTAAAGTCATCGGCTTTCACTTTGAGGAAATAGACACCGCTCCTGACATTGCGCGTGTTCCAGTGGATGGATCCCTTGCCAGCACTCAGCATGCCATCGTAAACCTGAGCCACAACGCGTCCGGTCATATCATAGACGGCTATCTGCACATGCTCAGATTTCGGCAGTGAATAATCGACTGTTACCACATCGCCGCGGACAATCCTGTTTCTGAGAGCAAAATTGAGGGCAAGTGAAGAGGCACCGGAACGGACCTGGAATACGCCAAGCCTATCCACGGTAGCCCTGACCTCGTGGTTCACAGGGTCATAGACAGTGGGAACAGCCGTCCATGTGCCGTTTTCCCATCTGAACAATGCCGGCGTGCCAGAAACCTCGTTCGGGACAGAGATCCTTATCGTCGCGGGGGTATTCAGAACCATATTGCCGTTTCCGATAGCATAAATCCTCGATATTCCGTCTCTTCCATCGACAACAGGATTAACTTTGGGGTTGCTAACCGCCATAACGGTCGTGGCATGGTCGAAGGCATTGTATGGGACCGAGACAACAACGCCACCATTGTCAAGCGTGATTGATCCACCTTGAGGCAGGAATCTCCTCACAACTATCTCGGTGGTGTCGGAAATGGTCTCGTTTCCACTCTGATCCTGGTAATACATAAGGAGGGTAAACCTCTTTTCCTCTCCGCCCTGAACATCGAGTGCAGCATCCACATTGTAGATATAAATGTCGTGGTAGGTATAGAGCGACATGGTGTATTTAGTCGTTTCCTGATCGGCTATCGCCCACAGCTCAGGCATCGGGTTAAGGAGGTCACTGTAAACAAGATATGTGGTGGCGAAGTACGCATCGATATGGTGCGGGATCAGGCCGTTCTGAACCACGAAGAAGCCGGTGTCGGAAGGAGCGTCCGTATCGCTTGAGGCATAGAATTTAGGCGTAGCCGCATCAGGCTGATACACCATAACCACTTCGCCAGACTGGAGATTAAATCTCGCCCTGTTCCTCTCATCCAGCGTGATAGAGGTTATGTTGCCAGTCGAATCTACCTTGTAAACCCTGTAATTCTTGTCATCCTCGCCGTTGAACACAAATGGCAGCGAATCAGTTCCCTCATTTTGCAGGAAAATAGAACCGTAAGGCTGAAGTGTGAGCAATTGACCATCAGGGGAGAAAGCAGACGGCTGGATGTTAACATCTATGTTCTCATATCCGTATTTACCATCGTGGAAGTTTGAATCAGGATTATCAAAATAGGTCGCAAAATACCAATCGTTCATGAAGTCAGCAAAGTCTATGTCCTCAAGCCTCAATTTCTCCTGAATGGGTGCAACGCCGTTGTCCTCGTTTGTGTAAAGGCTATTTATGAAGTCGGAGCCAAACCTCTCATTGAGATATTCATAGAAGAGGAATAGTCTGTCGCGATCCTTGTCAGCCACAATCGGAGTAGGACGCCAATCCGTCGGATAACTGAATATGTATTGGTTGGGATTGCCTTCGAAGCTGCACACCCCATCAATACCGACTTTCATGTCAAGTCCTGTCGCAAGATATGCAGCCAGCGAGGCCATACCAGCCGCTGCCCATGGATCCTCGTCATGATCAAGTGCCCATACGACATAGCGACCGTAGAAGTAGGCCAGCAGTCTTTCCATCGCTTCCTGATCATCAAAGTTGAAGAAATCCCCTTTGTTAATCACTATGATCTCTTTCTTGTTGGATGTTGTATCTTCTGCACTCGTATCCTCATCTGCCGGATCGAAATATCCGGGGATATAGCGGACACTGATGTTACTACTCTTCGTAAGGAATGTGATATAGATATAAACATGGGGATCTCCATCAGCATCGTAAAGGTTGGCTGTATCAGGATCTATTCCGATGGCGTTAAGCATCGCATTGGGTATGCCGTTAAAGGCCTCCTGAATTGCATTGATGTACATCGTTGCCCTTGAATCACTAATTATGCTACCGATACCATCGCTTATATTCCACCATTCGCCATTTTCATTATTGTATTTGTAAACCCCCATATTTGTCCCAACAAGAAATTCTCCTTCGTCCTCGAGTATGCCAACACTGTAGACGGGAACAGGAATATCCTGAGCCACGAAATCGGAGCCACCACTCTCCCTGATGTAAAGCGTATCGTTCTGCACAACTGCTATCCTGCCGTTAACGGTGGCAAAGTCGGTAATTTCACCTGAAAGAATCTGCTGAACGCTGCCGCCAGAGTAAAGGTAAAGCCCCTGATCGCTTCCAATAAGGATCCCCGATGGACAACCCTCTATCTTTTCCACTTTACCATCGACACCCGCTATCTGAGCCCATGAACTTCCGTCATACACAAAGAGACCGTTATCTCTACCTGCATAAACGCTATCGGAGGAAACATACACAGCATAAGTTGGGCTTTCGTCGCCGCCTATGGAGAAAGTGAAATGCCAGAGAGGAGGAGCGACATGGGTGTTGATCATAGCGACACCGTGTTCCGTAGCAGCATACATCACACCTTCCATGATGTTGTGTGTAGGATTAGGGAATGTTAGCACAATGTCGTAAACCCTTCCGAGCGTGTCGTTAACAACCATCGTAGCTGGCCCACCAAATGCCACCGCGTATCCGATTGTATCTATTCCGGCTACGAAGGTCATAACATTTGTGGCAGAACCTAACAGGACCGAATCTATAATGACATGCTTAGCGTAATCCGCGACATAGCTCACGCCATTCCATACTTCTCCGCCGTTATCTGAGGTGTAAAAGTTCGGACCTTCCGATCCAACAACGAGATAATCGTGAAATGAGTTTATTGAGTAGATATCGACTTCAGCATAAGGCAACAGGATATACGCATCATCGGTAATACCTCTAACCTGAGCGGTTTCGGGGTGCCTTCCAAGAATCAAATTGAACTCGTCCACCCAAACGGTGAGAGTATCTCCGACCTGTGGGAGGCCTCCTCCGCCTCCGCCGCCCCCACCGTTAATCAGAGTTAGCGCCAAAATAATGTTAAGCATTGTCCGTCCTCCTAATTTTAAAAGTTATAGGAAATACCAATCCTGTGCACATCTGGAAGGTAACCCATATCACTAAAGGAATAGTCGACATCCAGTTTTCCAAGCTTCACGCCTACACCAGCACCAAGTCCGCAGACATAACTTGTAGGATCAGCAAATCTATAACCAGTTCTGAGGTAAATCATGTTGTTGTAAGCGAACTCTGCGCCCAAAGAGACCGTCTCAGAATTATCTGTGGGGTGAAGTGCTTCAACTGAAAGGGTAAGTCTCATGTCAGGCCTATCTATCGCTTCCATCGCAGCACCGATTTTAAACGCCATCGGCAGCGGATATGACCTGTAATCATATTCCAGCTGCACAAGATCGGATCCCTGCATAACGGTCTGCAAATATGTGCCATGTGGTTTCATATCAGCACCGAGGTTCTGAAGCGTCATCGCTATCCTCAGGGTCTTATAGCCTGTCCAGAAGTAAGTGCCTGCGTCAATAGCGAAGGAGGAAGCGCTTGTGTAGGAGCCATATCTCTCGAAAATAAGCTTCGCTACAACACCAGCGGCGAACTTGTCCGTGTAATATCTTGCATAACCAACGCCAACCTGACCAGCAGAATAGGCGAACTCGTTTCCTGTAAGCTCAGGCGTATTTGGATCATCGTCAATGACGGCTTCCTTCATTCCACCAATGTTAGTTCCGCTAATAACGGCCGTTATCTTGCCCATCAGCCCTATGTCCTTGGTGTATGCCACAGCGGGCGTAACCATATTGGGAATCCAGTTTGTGTATCCGATAAACACGGCATCTCCCTTGATGTTAGCCGGTCCTGCCGGATTCCAGAACACCGCTGATGGGTCATTTGCCACGGCCACATAAGCCTCTCCCATCCCCATGGCACGGGGACTGAGTCCTATGTTGAGGAACTTGGCGCCCGCAGTGGCGACCTTGGTGAAGGTCTGGGCGCCAAGTCCACTGATCATAATTCCAAGAAGCACAAAATATTTGATCGATTTCATTATCTGCTCCTCCTGGCTACTTCAAAATCACGAAATTACCGATCTTATATTTCCCGTCCGGGGTCTCGATCTTGTAGATGTAAACGCCACTTGCGACCTTTATCCCTTCATCGGTAAGAAGGTTCCATGCCTCAGAACCAGATCCAACATGCACGATATCCTTCACAAGGTCACCGCTGAGAGTGAAGATCTTAATGCGGCAGCTCGACGGCAGATTGTGGAACTCGATCTTATCGGCAAGCTCAGTAGCAGTCCACGGTGCGGATCCAAGATACGGATTTGGCGTGACATAGACCTCATCGAGGGCTTCCTGGCTCTTTGTCGGTATCACGACAGCAACCGGATTGCCACCAGCGTCTTTCTTGTAGTTGTCTTTCGGGCTTTCGAGACCATCCTCGTCATAGGCAACAACAACATAGTAGTAAGGGAATCCAGCCACGACATTGACTGAATCCGTGTAGGAATGGGGCACTTCTCCGCCAAGGCTATCTTTATTGAAGTCTGCCACAAGCTCCCAGTTAGAAGGCACATACTTTGCGCGATAAATGCGATATCCCTTGAAGTCACAATATCCTTTACGCGGGTCAACGGTGTATTCAGGAGTTGCATCCCAGAGAAGGCTAACACCTTTACTCGTAGCGGAATACACAAGTGTCGGTGAAGTAGGCGGAATTGGTATCTGCCAGTGCTCATGATCGGCAGGACCGAGCGGCCTTCCAATCACAGGCGGAGTTGGATGTGCCGGGTCAGCAAGCGTGTCGCCAGTGTAATAAGCTTTGAACGCCCAATCAACCAACTGCCTTGCACCGGGCATCCACTGGCCGCCATGCCAGTAATTATCGGCGCCGCCTGTAAGTCCCTGACCAACAACACCAACAAAAACGAACTTCAGGGTGTCACCATGATGAAGCTGGAAGGGACCAACGGAGGAAAGGAAACGATAGTCAAATTCCTGAGCGCCTATATCCCATGGATGCGGCGCATACCTGTGGAATTTCGTTCCAGAATGGCGTCCCATCATGTAGTTATAACGCTCCTCATCCCCAGCAGGGTCGGTCTCAATATTCCACCAGTTATGCGACCATGGTCTCACAAATCTGAGCTGATGGCCATTGGGAAGCGTAACAACAGAATCTGACGGAGCTGGCGGGGTGTATATCCACGCACCACCTATGTATCCAGCGCACATGCCATCTTCGCCGGTATCGTCTCCGGGCACACTAGGGTTATCACCGTCATAAATATAAGACATACCACGCGGGAAGATGTATCCGAGTATCGTCGTATCGCCCTCAGCCCTGTGAATGACGATCGTATCCGCATCCTCAGCTATCACATGTTCGTTTGGCTCATCGCCCCAGATAACATACTGATCTGGAATGCCATCCGGAACGGTCTCAAAGCTATCGGGAAGAATGGCGAAGCTATCTGTGGGAGAGCGGAAAAACCTGTTGTCGTCCCACTCATGGTTTACCCAACCGTCAAAAGAAACGAGGTCATCGACATGTGGGTTTGACTGGTCGGCGCCTGAGACATCGGCGTCAAACACTATACCCAGCATCAGGCTGTCCAGCACACCCGTATGTCCATCTATATCGCATTTCGTAGAGTCGTAGGTTATGAAGATCTCATAAGGAATTATCTTGTTGAACGGATCATGTGGCCACTGCATAGTCCTGATTATCACCTTAACACCAAGGTGTTTGCCGGGAGCATTACCGGGGTTATCGTTGTAATCGTCCCATGCAACTATCACATCATACACTGCTTTGCCAGTCCCCTGGAATATAGGGGATGGGCCGTCCGACGGGCGCCACTCGCCAACGGGATAATCGTGTGCTGTGACATACACTTCTCCGTTCACTTTCGCTCCGACCCAGAAATAGCTGTTCCATAGGTAATAATTGTTAACCGGTGCTCCACCGGGCCATGTATATCCGTAATAACCGTTGCCCATTTCACCGCCAAGACCACCGGTATTGCTCATTGCGTTCCAGACTTCTGCGGTGGTCATGTTGAAGTAAGCAGCACTCGGGCGGGCTTTGCCTCCCATCATCTGATAGGTGCCATCACCAGAGGGCACCATGTGATAAACCCTTGCATGAAGTGCTGTTCCAACGAGGAACAGCGTCAAAAATGCTACAATCTTGCGCATCATAAATCCTCCCGTTTACTATCCCTCATTCCACCTGAGTTCAACACCAAAGTGGATAGTCCTGCGAGCAGACCAGACTGTGGGTGTTTTCTCTTCGCCTTCAGGATCGCCGAACTGCTCATACCACTCAACGCTGGAGAACCCGGTAAGATTTCTCACATTAAAGAGGTTATAGACATCAAAGAATGTTCTGATTCTCACGGGGCCAAGAGCAAAGTTCTTGTATATCCTGAGGTTCGTGTTATGCGTAGGCGGAAGGCGCTTGGAGTTAATAAGTTCCATGGCCTCACGCGGCGTCCTGATTGGAGGCGTGTAAGGATAACCGCTTCCATAGGAATGCTGAATCGTTATACCCCAATCGTCGATTGGCCCAAGCGGTTTGCCTTTAGGTGAAATGAGAGAGAGGTTCAGCATAAGGGTATGCCTCTGATCCCAGTTGAGCGGATGCTCCTGATCGGGCATCGGATATCCACGCCATGCCCAGTTGTAAGCATCACCCGGGTTGGAGAAGCTACCTTTAGCTATCTGATAAGTGTAGGAAATGCCAATTCCGAGATACGGGAACATCGTCCCACCAGGGCGTTTGTTGAAGTCAAACTCCAGACCTCTGACATCAGCATAGTCCTCGTTCACATAGGTCGAATAGTTCCTTCCGTTGGGCAGATGGATCATCTTAATCCTTGACCATCCCTTAATGTCCTTGTAGTAGGCCGTGACACCGAGCACCACCGTATTGGTAAAGGCGTGTTTGATACCGACCTCGTAAGCGATCTGCTTCTCAGGGCTCAGGTCAGGGTTACCGAGAATTGGGAATGCTCCCGAGAACACATAGTCACGAATCATGTAAGCGAGCGGTGGAAGCTGATAGTAATGGCCGTAGGTGAAGTGCAACACATCCCTTTCCGAAATAGGATGCGAAATACCGATACGAGGACTGAGATGCCATTTCGGTTTCGCCTTAACGGGGTTCTTGATGAAGCCCCAGTTGGTGACAGGATCGAACTCGAACGGATCAGTTGTGTCGCCCGGTACCCATCCATCGGAGTTGAGGTAATCGTATCTCACACCAACCTTAGCGACCATTCCTTCGATCTCAACCTTATCCCTGAGATAAGCAGCGAATGTATAAGGTCTGGTCGGATATTTCTCGAACCATTTCACGCCCTTTGTCTCGACAAACGGGAGGTTAACAAATGTGAAATAGAAGTTACCGCCTGAAGCGTAGTCTGCACCATAGCGCTTAATATCGAACTTTCTATACTCGAAGCCAGCGAGAATCTCATGAGCCTTTGTGATCTGGCCGGTAAACCTCGTCGTGAAGGAATATGTGCGGCTATGCCCATAATACCACTGGCTTCTCGGCCATGTATGTGCATCACCTATGTATTGGTTACCTATCTTGAGGAGCAGGGACTGATAAGCAAGCTTTTCTCCATTCAGGGTAACGACCGTATCTCCGTTGCCCTGCTCACCATACACAAGCCTGCCATCCGGAAGAAGCACAACTATAAGGTCTTTTCTGGTCTTGTGACCCCAGCCGTAGGTGTTGGGGAACTGAGATGTATCGGAAGCCCACCATGACGGGCCTGTGCCGATGGTCGGATAAAGGCTAACGATCTCGTTATCCCACCAATGGAAAGGCAGCTCCACCCAGCCGTTACCTCTATCAAGGATGCCACCATAAAGAGCATCTATATCAACAGTATCTCCGTTAGCATCGACAAAGTAGGTGTCATCAACTTCTATGTAACCGTCCTGATCCCTGTCAGCGAAATCATCCACTCCGTCCTTATCCACATCCTCAATCACATTGCTAAGGAAGTCATTATCGAAATAGCCACCTCTGACCTCGAGATATGCCTTGGTCCCAAACAGATAGTTCACCCCAAAGATGAACTGAGAAAGCCTCTGTGAGAAATCGGCGAGGTGGTCAAGAGCGAGTCTCCAACCAGCCGAATAACCTTTGCTATAGGTCTGAGTAAGAAATCCACTTGTAAAGAACTTGAAGTTTGATGCAGGCAGACTAAACTTCCACTGATACCTCTCCTCCCAGTTGTTCCATTTAGGGTTATCGGAAACCGGGAATCTTCCTTTATTTCTATCGGAATAACCGGAGATAAAGAATTTAGCGCCCTTTCTGTTTGTCGGAAGGATAGGCCCTCCAACGGCAAACTCGAAGTGTTTGGGGAGAGATTTATGTTTTCCAACGGGATCACGCAGGTAATCAACAAGCGAAGCGGAATCTGTCACAACACCATTAAGTTTGCCTGCATCTATATCTTTAAGAAGATGGTAATAGGGGTCACCGGTGTTTGCATCCATAAAAGCCTGAAACTTATCGCCGAGGAAAGAGAAGTCGCCTGTGTTGAAATAAACAGCAGCTTCATATCTGGGGCCACCTTCTTTGGTAATAACATTGATCGCACCCGATGCAGCAGTTCCCTGATCGACATCGAAACCACCTTTGCTGATCTCGGTCTCTTCCATAGCGAGGAGTGGTATTGACGCCTGAGTAGCGCCGCCATAGGGGTCACGGACCTCGACACCATCGACGACATAAACGGCCTCACCTGCACGACCACCACGGATATGAAGTCCGCCACGGGAAATGACGCCAGCCTGCTGAGACACGACCTGAGCGACATCGGACACAGGCAATGTCTGCACATCTTCGCCCTTAACGATATTCACGCTTGCAGTCAGGTCTTTTTTGATGGTAGGAGCCTTAGCGACGACAACGATCTCCTTCTCTTTTATGACGGTAGCCTTCAGTCTGAAGTTAACCTCAGTCGTGCGGTCAGCCTCGACAACCACATTCTTAACCACCATAGTCTGGTAGCCAAGCATCGAGGCTTTGATGGTGTAGGTTCCTGGCGGCACATTCAGGATCACATAGTAGCCATCCATGTCGGTGGCTGTGCCCATGTGGGTGCCTTCTATCACGACATTGGCACCCGGTAGTCCTTCTTTAGTATCGGCATCAACCACCCTACCCACGATTTTACCGGTAGTACCTGCGATGAGAGACGTTGCCAAACCGAAGATCATGGCAACGCCTATCACCCATGCCCTCTTTTTGATCCACATCCTCAAAACCTCCTTATTTGCTTTTACCAAATTCACAATGCCCGAACAAAATCATTTTGTGAGTCTGAAGTGAATAGGCTGCATCAAGCGCACCTTAACGGGTTTGTCGCGCTGATAGCCAGGTGAAAATTTCCACTGCTTAACGGCCTTAAGAGCAGCCTCATTGAATATAGGATTGGTGCTTTTAACCACCTGAGCGCTCGCCACATTGCCCTTCTCATCGACGATAAGCAGCACAAATACATCGCCCTCAAGGCCCGCCCTTCGGGCGACATCAGGATATTCAGGCTCAATCCTTTTGATGACTTTGGGTTTTATCTCCACAGCATAGAAATCGATCGCCGTATCGGTTTTGGGCGGTGGCGGAGCCGTCAACTCGTTAAAATCCGATGTCTCAAGCCCTTCGAGCTCGTTAAGATCGGCCGTCTCCTCGCCTTCCTCTGCCTCTTCAACCTGAACCGGAAGTTTCGGCTTGGGAATGTTAACCTCTTCCTGCATCTGCTCCACCTCTGTGGAGACCTCCTCCGTCATCACAGCAATGTCTTTCTTGGGCTTGTAAGGCTTAACCTCAACTTTGATCGAAGTCAGCAGAATGATGAACATCGCAAGCGTAATGGTGAGGGCGATATTCAGGTGAAGCGGGTAATCCTGTTCCGGCTCGTAAACCTCCAGCTCCTGATCTTTTTTCTTCTCTTCTGCCATTTTCTCACCCCCTTAAGGGTTTATCCTCATCGCTTGTATTCCGTTGCGAATATGATTCTGAAAGCCTGAGCGTCACGCAGCGCATCCAGCACATCGTTGACAGTGCCATATTTCACGCGTCTATCCGCTTTGAGCTGAGCGAGCACCGCTGGATTCTCCGCAAGTTTAACCTTGAACGCCATCTTGACCTGCTCTGGCGCCACAAGTTTATCGTCAACCGAGATCCGACCGTCTTTATCGATGTAGATATTAGCTACATCGCGGCTTTTGAGGACGCGCTCGGTCATCTTCGCCTTCGGAAGTATAACTTTGAGCCCGGTCTCCTTGCGGAACACAGTTGTCAGCATAAAGAAGATTATCAACAAGAATGCGATGTCGGACATGGAAGCGGTCGGTATCTGTGCCTTTTGTTCCCTTTTACCTTTGATCCTCATCTGCCTACCCTCCTTGAGCCTGTTCTGTCTTAATCACACTAAGCGATATTCGCTTGGCTTCGGGCACCGATTTTACCGCATCTAACACCTCGATCATCTTCTCGTATGGTGCAAGCTCGTTGGTCCTTATCAGAACGACATATTTTGGGTTTTCCGCAAGCTTAGCTTTGACTTTTTCGGGTATCTGGCTGACAGTGACAGGCTCATCACCGAAGAACACCTCGCCCTGAGGGTTAATAGCTATCTTAATGAGGTTTTCCGATGCGACCTTCACTTCCTGTCCTTTTTCCGGAAGCACGAGCTTAAGGCCTTTATCGCGCGAGAACACAGAAGTAGTCATGAAGAAGATTATGAGCAAGAAAGCGATGTCGGACATGGAGGCGGTCGGTATCTCGACCTCATCCTGTTTGATCTTCTTTTCGACTAATGCCACAGTAAATCACCTCCGGGCTTATTCAGCTTTAAGCAAGCCCTTTTCAAGGAGGTATTCAATGAAAGCATTGGATGCTTCTTCGGCCTTCCTTGCATAACCGTTAATTGTGGAAGCGAAGGCTGCGTAGAAGAGAGCCACCGGTGCGGCGATCAGAAGACCTGTCGCTGTCGTGATCAGAGCTTCGGATATACCGGCGGCCACAAGGGTCGGCTCAACCTCACCCGCAAGGGCTATTGCGTTGAACGC
>JALVZN010000140.1 GCA_027037615.1 Caldifarciminota bacterium
ATCCAACTGAGTTGGAGATGCCCTCAAGTCTTTCCTCAACGAATGACATTCTCTCGGCGAGTTTCCGCACCTCCTCCTCGGTCCTTATCTGCGCCTCAGCGAGCTGGTCAACGCGCTGAGTGAGCTGGTCAACGCGCTGAGTGAGCTGGTCAACGCGCTGAGTGAGCTGGTCAACACGCTGAGTAAGCTTGTTCAGCCTTTCCTCCGTTTTCTTCTGTGCCTCAGCGAGCTCATGTATGGCGGCCCACACCCTGTTGAAGTTCTCGTTAGTCTGCTGAACAAACTTTAAAAAATCATCCCTTTTCACGCTTTCACCGGTAAGGCGTTTAACTTCATCGATGAGACCGAGGAAGGCCTCTCTTATCTCAGGATCAAGATTTGATATTTTCCGTATGAAGTCCGTGCTCAGCATTTCTATCACCTCATAGGCTATGATAATCTTAACGACTCAGCTGTTCAAACGAGGCTGAACTGCCTCGTTCCAAATTATTCCAGCTCAAATGACCAGTAGTATGTGATTCCGAGCTCTTTCAACCTGTCTTCCATCTCAGGGGTGAAATCGTGCGCGACGACTATGGGGAAGACCTTTATCCCTTCCTGTGCCTCTATCTTTTTGAGCCTTTTCAGGAATGTGTTTAGCTCTTTATTTGACATCCTGACCTTGCATTCGCCGACGATCATCAAACTCTCGTCGCTTCTTCGTCCATAACCGAATATGTTTATCTGGATCCTCTTGCCTCCGACATCCAGATATCGCCGCCTCAATCTGCCATCCACCTCTATGTTGAAATCACGCTTCAAAATGCCGGGCAGATATTTGTAGGTCTCGTTTTCAAGTCCATATCCAACTGAGTTGGAGATGCCCTCAAGTCTTTCCTCAACGAATGACATTCTCTCGGCGAGTTTCCGCACCTCCTCCTCGGTCCTTATCTGCGCCTCAGCGAGCTGGTCAACGCGCTGAGCGAGTTTGTTCAGCCTCTCCTCTGTTTTCTTCTGTGCCTCAGCGAGCTGGTCAACACGCTGAGCGAGCTGGTCAACGCGCTGAGTGAGCTGGTCAACACGCTGAGCGAGCTGGTCAACGCGCTCAGCGAGCTGGTTCAGCCTCTCCTCTGTTTTCTTCTGGGCCTCAGCGAGCTCATGTATGGCAGCCCACACCATGTTAAAGTTCTCGTTAGTCTGCTGGACAAACTTTAAAAAATCATCCCTTTTCACAGTCTCCCCGACCATCTGCTTGACTTCATCGATTAGGTCGAGGAGAACTTCCCGCATCTTCGGATCAAGATCTGATATTTTTCGTATGAGCTTAGTGCTTATCACTTTATCACCTCACGCGTTGTGGAAATAATAACAAAAATGAGCTGGCTATTCAAGGATTTTACTGATCACTTTTGCGCCGCAGAATGCTATGAAACTGCGAATAAAGCCATTCCTGATTTAGAAACGGGGGTTAAGCCCGGTGAGAGACGGAAAGTTGACATTGAACCCTGTAAATCCTATGGAATGTGCTCAAGTGTCCCCTGCCAAACGATCACATAAGGAGTTTGTTTTAATGGCGGTTTTTGATGTATTTTCGGATGACTTCAATGACAGAATTGGCCAGTTTTTCGTTTACTTGACTGAACTGGTCCTCAACCGTGTGGTAAAACGGATTGCCTTCAGCTTTCACAATAGCCACACGGTAGGGATAGACATCCCTGGGGTCGGATTTTCGCACGACGGGAAACACCGCATCGCCGAAAGCGTCACCCAGCTCCTCAAAACCTGAGTCGTAAGAAAGGCTTATTCGATTCCCATGTCCGATTGGTCCAAGCCGAATGATCCGTTCAAGTCGAGGGAACATCTCGGAGGCTACTTCAATGAACTTTTTGAACCCGATCCCATGCGTCAGCTCTGCTCCGAGGAAGGCGAAAACCACATCCTCAACTCCCTTTTCCGCCAGCTCAAGCAGCTTGATAGCTGACGCCATGCGGCTGCCTTCAGGGGAATTGTAGATCGAATCCAATGGGGCTGTCACGGCGAGCGTGGGTTCACCCTGCCACGCCAGCAAAATCCCGCTCCTTGCCCTCTCGTTGAACTCCACGGTGAGCTGGACATCCATCTTCGCATCAAGATGGTTAAGGATTTCCCTGTCAACGGATATGATCGGTTTCAGGATAGGGAAGTCATTAAACACGAGCGGGATGGGTGGGCCATCAGTGCGTGCCATCAGCTCAATGCTGCCTTTGCTCAGCTTAATCTTTTTGAATTTGATTCCTTCCACCTCAATGTCTCTTACATCGCTGATGAGCCCCCTCACTCGTCCCGAAGCGGAGGCCGAATAGACCCAGGGCAATGCCGTGAACTCAGGCCCGGTTTTGGCAACAGCAACTTTTGCGAGCAGGGGACGCCATCCCATGAAGCGGAACTCGAACTCTTTTAGGTTATACCCTCCGCGTTCCTCAAGCCGATCCCGTATCTCCTTGCGAAACAGCGTCTCCGCTGATGTGCCCGGAAACCTCGAATTCGGCAGTATCATGTCGCCATCCAGTTCGGCCTTCTCGATCCTTTCGATCGCCTTCATGCGCCTGATGTGCTCGGCCTCGCGCAGGCTGAACACGCATCCGCAGTATTCCTGACGATACAGCTCAAAAAGAGACGAGAGTTCGAGACTTCGTTTGAATCCCCCGCCTTTCTTGAGATTTGCGTCTATCCATTCCACGCCATACTTGAGCGCTGCGGCTCGTCCAATCCTGTTGACAAGCTCGGAATCCTTCTTCGGCGAAATGGTGAGCACGGTCGAGATGGCCTCAAATCCAAGCTCACTGGCCACCCTTGCGGTTTCCTCAAGCCTCATTCGGAAGCATACAGGGCACCGTTTTCCGCCCTCAGGCTCATTTTCCAGCCCTTTGACGGCCTCAAACCATGCGTTCGGGTTGTAATCGCCCTCGATCATCGTAACGCCATACCTTCGGGCAACACGCTTGAGCTCGATAAGCCTCAGCTTGTATTCCGCCTCCGGGTGGATGTTCGGATTATAAAAAAATACCGTTACATCGAACCCCTTTGAGAAATATTCAATCCCATAAGTGGCGTCCGGAGCGCAACAGATATGCAAAAGCAGCTTCTTTTTCATAGGCTCTAAATATTAACGCAGCTGTGACCCTCGGAACAGTGCGGGGATTGGCCATTATCCCAGTTCAGTGCGTTTTTGTAAAAATTGAGCTCAGGCGATAAACTTAAGGGTATGAAAGCCATTTTATTCCTGTTTCTTGTAACGGCAAACGGGCAGAACGCCCGCAGGATACTGAGAGCGGCGCTCGATCGATACAACAACATAAAAACCATATCGATGAGCGTAAGCGCAAGAGAGACATATTCGTTCGATTCAACGGTTGATTCCGTCGCCTATCGCTTTTTCTTCAAGTCTCCTAATCTGGTCAGATACGACTTCACGGCGCCTGACACCGGAATCATGCTCGTGGATGGGAAGCGGGTATGGATGTATCAGCCGGGCGACACAGTGGCCTATTTTTCTGTGCTGCCTTCGGATACATCGTCCGTCGAAACCCCGTTCTCCTCGTTCAGAATCGTCGATAGCCTGCTTTCGCTCGGATTTAAGTTCTCCGAAATCGAGACATCAGGCGATACCCTGATGCGGATCCATCTTGTCCCACCTGATTTCGCTGACATAAAGATGGACATCGGGATCGAGATCTCGCTTAAGGATACGCTTCTATCGAGCATAACCATTGAAGGTGAGGGATTTTCCAACCGCACCGAATACATGGACTATGTCGATGCAGGGGATGGTGTGAAACTGCCTCAGAAGGTGGTTTCCACGAGGAAGCACGGGGATGCGGCCATCAAACGGGTTATGATCTTTCGGGATGTCAGGGTGAACGCGGAGCTGCCCCCATCCGTTTTCGAGTTCACACCGCCGCACGGCGTGCACATTCGGATGATATCAGGCCAACCAAAGTGAGTTTGCGATAGGCGAGGCGTGTCCGCGAGGTAGCCCACGATGAAAGGGCTTAATTACGAACAGGTTAAAAAGCTCCTTCCGCTCTATGTGCTGATCTCGGTCATCCTGCTTGTCGTGGCCGCATTCAGCGTCGTCATATCCATAAACAGGCTCAGAAAGATAAGTTTCAAGTTAGTGGAGCGAGACGGCGTGGCGATAGTTGACATGGCGGTTCAGGCGGGCAGAAACGGCCTCGAAGCGTCCTATGTTGTTGATAACCTTGTAGCGGAACGCCTTATATCGATAGCTGATCTCATCGGAAGGTTGCCGAAACTCGATGAGCGCATCCTGCGTGACATCGTGGCCATAAACGACCTCTATGCCATCGACATTCTGTCATCCGACGGAAAGGTCATCGTGACCAGCAGGATGTCCAGAACACTTCCCTTTCCCGCAGATTCGATCACATCCAGAGGGAACGGGTCGGTATCCGTTTCCCAGCTCAACCTCAAAGGAAAGGACATCTATGTCCTTGTGGTGCCCAACGACCTGCACGGTTTCATAGCCGTGTATTTCGATGTGGGGTATCTCAATCAGCTCAAGTCGCACATATCCATCGGCAGAATTATTCAGAGGCTCGGCAGGAACCCAGCCGTGGTTTACATCGCTTTTCAGGATACGGCCGGCATCATAGCCGCAACCGAGAACATACAGTCGTTGACATCCATAGCTTCGGACACATTCCTGCGCAGGGCTATGCTGGACACGAATTCTGTCCTCAGGCGGGTGACAGAGTTCAGAGGCGAGAAGGTGTTTGAATTCGTAAAACCCATCTACATCAACGGGCAGTTTGAGGGCCTTTTCAGGCTTGGCCTGTCCCTCAGCGGGTATCGCAGCATCGTGGCGGCGGGACAGCGGCAGATAGTCATACTTGTTGTGGTTGTGGCGGTTGTGCTCATGCTGATGCTTGCATTCTTCCTTTTTTCGAGGGGATATGGGCTGCTTCAGGTCGCTTATGAGGAGCTGGAGCTGTCGTTCGATGAGATGCTTGAGCAATTGCCGTTAGGGGCAGTCTTGCTCACTCCTGACATGAAAATTCGCTCATGCAACCAGCTGTTTTGCAGTTATTTCCCTCAAAAACTGGTTCGAGGAAGCGATTACCTTGAGGTCTTCAGCGATGATCCTCTCGGCGTGCTGACGGCAAAATCGAAGGGTGAACCGATCACGATCGAGGATGTCATCCTGCGTGATGCGAGCGGCAAGAGGCGCACATACACAATTCGGACTGCCCCAATCATAGCGCGTGACGGCATAGCGGGTTACATCTCCATTGTGGAGGACATAACCGACAAACTTGAGGCCGAGAGGGTGCATCAGAGGCTGCGCGAACTCGATCTTATAGCTGAGCTGGCGGCTGCGCTCGCACACGACATACGCAATCCTTTGAACTCAATAAGTTTGATGGCACAAAGGCTTATGCGCCATGCAGATGAGAAGATCAGGGAGACCGGAAGGCGGATTAAGGAGAGCGTGGGCAGAGTTGAGATGCAGATGCGTGAGTTCCTACAACTCGCTGCGCCTCTGAGGGTTAACCGGGTGGAGACCGATATGGCGGATTTCGTGGGAGAAATCATCAGGGACTGGGACGACAGGTTTAAAGCGTCCCGCATAACTGTTGAGCCTGAGCTTAAATCGGTTCGCTGCCGAATAGATCGGGTGCGTATGCGTCGCGCGCTCGAAAACCTCATCGACAACGCCATTCAGGCCATGCCCGATGGCGGAAAGCTCACGGTGAGGACATATCGCGATGGAAAGGACTGCGTCATCGAGGTTTCAGATACCGGCGTCGGCATACCCGACGATGTGATCGACCAGATTTTCCGTCCATATTTCACCACAAAGTCGAATGGCACGGGCCTTGGCCTCTCGCAGGTTGAAAGGACTGTCAGGGCGCACGGCGGACACATAGATGTCGAAAGTCAACCCGATAAGGGCACAACATTCAGAATTTACCTGCCTATCAGGAATTGAGTTTACAGTTTATCCATAACTGCCTTCACCTTACGCTCAATGGTGTTGGGTTTGTCCTTTCTGTCGTCGATTTTGATGATTGTGACAACGCGCTGCACACCCATGTCGAACGGGACACTGTGAGCCCTGCCGGCGAGTCTCAGAAGCTCGTCGATCTCGCCTTCAACAATCGTGCCCATTGCCGTTAGTTCGTGCTTCAGACCGGATTCCCTGATGACTTTCAGGATCTCAGCCACGATGTCACTTACGCTTGTTTTTCCTGTTGGGATTACGGTTATGTCCATAATGGCCATGACACGACCTCCTTTTTCGTAAATTTTAAATCAGGTCAGGGGAAAAGCGAATTTTGCGATGCTAAAAAAACAATTGCCCCCATGCAAAAATGGCATGAGGGCGTCGTTTGAAGGGATGCATTCCCCTGTTTTTACCTCAATATAACCAGTTTCTTAGTTTGTGTAAGCTCCTTTTGGTCGTTCTTAATTTTTGCTTTCAGGATGTAAATTCCCGAAGGTAACGGTTTTGCGATATGGTGTTTGCCTGCGTCGAAGTCGCTTCTCCAGACCTGTCTGCCGGTGACATCGTAGAGCGTAAGTTCCGCCCTCGCACCACGCTCCACATCGAACGAGACATCGAACCTGCTCATCGAATTGACGGCTATCTTCAGAGGCTCATCAACTGGTTCCACATCGTCCTCATCGATTCCCTGACCGTAGAACTGATAGATTTGAAGGCCAGCCCGGTCATCTGCCACATAAGCGTAATCGCCGCTTACATGGACAGCCCATGCATCATCAGGGGTAACATAGTAACCGACTTCGTGCGGATTTGATGGTTCGCTCACATCTATTACCCGCAGCCCGGAGTCCATAGCTGCGACATAGGCGTAATTGCCGCTTACATCGACATCCCGTGCCCCTCCATGGGTGTAATAGAAACCGACTTCGTGCGGATTTGACGGATCACTTATATCTAATATTCTCAACCCAGCACCCAAGGCTGCGACATAGGCATAATTGCCTCTCACATATACCCCCCACACACTTAATGGAGTGTCATAGTAGCCGACTTCCTGCGGATTTGACGGATCAGTTACATCTAATATTCTCAGTCCAGCATATGAAGCCGCCACATAAGCATAATTGCCGCTTACGAATATGCCAAATGCATAGTCAG
>JALVZN010000141.1:0-833 GCA_027037615.1 Caldifarciminota bacterium
AACAACCGAGACCATCTCCCGTCTGACGCAATCCGTTCGGGAGCGGCATATTTCTGGAGCAAGAACCTTGACAGGGCGCTCAAAATCGTGGAGCTCCTCTCCGAACTGGCTGAGAAATACGGGAAATCCATCCCTCAGGTTGCGCTTAGATGGCTGATCCAGCAGGACGGTGTCGTGGCCATCCCCGGTGCCAAGAAGGTCGAACATGTGGTAAGCAACGCAGGTGCAATGGGATGGTCACTTGATGAGGATGATTGGAAACGGCTCGAAGAAGCATCAAGGGGCGAA
The DNA here is from genome assembly GCA_027037615.1 of Caldifarciminota bacterium. GTDB lineage: Bacteria > Hydrothermota > Hydrothermia > B15-G9 > B15-G9 > WGAI01. The sequence continues at coordinate 289 of JALVZN010000141.1, forward strand.
TTGAGCTATTACTTTGAGGAATGAGATAGGCGTCAGCGGCTCAACAGGCCGCAGCTCAACCTGATGATCTCGCGGACGGAGGAGGCGAGGAGTTTCTCCCCGTCTGCAATCCCTTTTTCCACGCTGAGCTCAGGCCTGTCGATGATCGAGATTGCGGCGGTTATCCCAAGTGAATGGAGCACATCCCTGTCCTCGATGATGGCGGCGAAAGCCACAACGGGTATGTCCAGACGGGATGCGTGCTTTGCGACAGCGGCAACTCCCTTTCCATAAGCTGTTTGCCTGTCGAGCTTGCCCTCTCCGGTCAGGACGAGCGAAGCGCCCCGAACCTTCTCATCAAATCCCACAAGCTCAAGGAAAAGCTCTCCGCCGTTCTCGATCGATGCCCCTAAAAATCCGTAAAACGCAGCGGCTATCCCGCCGGCCGCACCGCCGCCTTCAACCGTCGAGATGTCAACGCCCATCGTCTCTTTTGCGATTTTGGCCAGCCGTTCAAGGCCACCTTCCAGCATCTCGACCTCGGTTTCGGAAGCGCCTTTCTGAGG
>JALVZN010000141.1:843-2122 GCA_027037615.1 Caldifarciminota bacterium
GTTCCGAGCAGAGGATTGCGCACATCGGCCATAATTCTGATCTTGACGGCTTTCGGAAATCCAGATGGCGGTTCAAATCGGCTGAGCTCAAGCAGTCCAGCTCCGCCTCTGCGGACAGGAGCGCCTTTTGCGTCAGTGAAACGGAATCCGAGCGCCTCCAGCGCGCCCAGCCCGCCGTCAACCGTGGCGGAGCCTCCGACGCCGATGATGATCTCCTCCGCCCCCATCTCAATGGCCGCTTTGATAAGCTCGCCTGTGCCGTATGTGCTTGTCCTCATGGGATTTCTGAGTTCTGGTGGGACGAGGGCAAGACCAGACGCCTTCGCCATTTCAACGAAGGCCTTTTTGCGGCCGTCCCACAGCAAAAGCGGGGCTTTTATGGGGTTGCCGAGTGGGTCATGCACTTCAACGGCAACGGATTCGCCGCCGACAACTTCGGCCAGCGCCTCAAGCGTGCCGTCACCGCCGTCGCCTATCGGGATGACGACGATTTCGCTGAAACAGGAACCAGCGGCCGCATCTTGCATGACATGTGCGGCCACAAGCGGGCTCATCGACTCCTTGAACGCATTTGGTGCGACTACCAGTTTCATCTTATCATTGCGCCGCCGTTCAAAAGGATAAGCAGCCCCCTCGTAAAAACGGCTCCGATTATCAGTGCCGACACGGTCCTGATGATGCCCTGCCTGTGCATCCAGTATGCCATCAGGCCGGGGATGACATAGCCTATGACCTGCAATTCCATGGGGATAGCCCGAAATGCCATCGGTGCGAGCAGATCGGTCATGCGCCCGATGGTGTAGCCCAGCAGCAGCGAGATGACGAGCAGCCGCCTGCCGTAGATGATGGCTATCTTCTCGATCAGTTTCAGCAGTCCGATGACCACAAAGGCTATTGTGGCAGTCAGGAGAACCATGTCAACCCTGTCGAAATAGAAAGCGAAATAGCCCGGCACGACGATGCCGCCGGCCGCCACGCCGACAAGCTCCACCATGAAAAGGCTCACAATTATCCCGATACCAACGCTTTCAGCCAGCATTTTCAGCTCTCTCCGTTATGAATTCCATCAACATCTCACCGAACGGAACCATGTTGCCCATTCCAAACACACCAGCGCCGTTCGGCGCAAGCTCGAAAATGGTGCGATAGACTTCTTCCACGCTACATCCTTCACAATCAACGATTTTGCCCCTGTATTTGGGCTCAATGACCTTTGTGAATGCGGAAACGGCCTTGCCGGTCACAACCACGCCGTCCACATCCAGCATGTCCTGAACGA
>JALVZN010000142.1 GCA_027037615.1 Caldifarciminota bacterium
TTACTGAGGACTTTCAGAATTTGCTGGATTACCTCAGGTCAAACTTCAGTGAAAATCGTTCCGCATGAAAAGCTTTTTCGTCAAAAATTTCGGCTGCAAGGTCAACCAATACGAGGGCGAGCTTGTTGCGATAGCGCTTGAGGCCGCCGGGTATCGAAAGAGCAGCGAGCTCTCAGACGCCGATGTCATCGTGATCAACACCTGCGTCGTGACGCATCGCGGCGAGCGGGACGCACTCCGCTGGATCAGAAAAGCGCTGCGAGAACGAAAAGACGGGGCGGTCGTCGGCGTCATCGGTTGCCTGCCATCGCTGAAATCGGTCGATGCGGTGGATTTTCAGGGTGGGTATAAGGACTTTTTGAAGTATCTGGGCATCAATGTGCCCTCCATCACGCCTTACCAGCACAGGGCAAGGCCGTTTTTGAAGGTTCAGGAGGGGTGCAACTTCCGCTGTTCGTATTGCATCGTGCCGCGCGTTCGCGGCAGGTCGAGGTCGCGTCCGCTGGACAAGATCATCGATGAGGCCATCCAGCTGCGTGACAGCGGCTACGAGGAGATAGTCATAACCGGAACGCAGGTCGGAGATTGGGGCAAGGAATGGGGGGCAAACCTCACGGATCTTTTGGAGGAACTGCTGAAGGTTCAAGGAGTTAGATACAGGCTCTCGTCGATATTGCCGCTTCATGTCACCGACAGGCTTATCGAGCTCATGGCCTCGCACCCCGACAGGATAGCGCCCCACCTCCACATCTCGCTCCAGTCCGCAAGCGACAGGATTCTGGCGATGATGCGCCGCCCATACAGGCTCAGGGAATTTGACGCCATAATCAGGAAACTTGTCGATAGCATCCCGAACATCGCCATCGGGACCGACATAATCGTCGGCTTTCCCACTGAGACCGAACAGGATTATGAGGCCACGAGGGCATACATCCAGTCCTCGCCCATCTGCCACATCCATGTTTTTGAATACTCACGCCGTCCGGGCACGGAGGCGGAGAAGTGGCCATCCGTCCCGCAGCACATCAGGAAGAAACGGGTCAAAGAGCTGATCGACATCGCCCACAGGAAAAAGGTCGATTACATCTCTAAGTTCATCGGCAAGGTTCTGCATGTGGTTGCAGAAAAGCAGGTCGATGCTTCCATCTTTCAGGGCACATCGGAGAACTACATTCGCGTCAGGTTTGAAGGGAAAGGACTGCGTCACGGCAGGATTTACCCGGTAAAGATAACCGATTTAGACGACATCACGGCCGTCGGGGAGGTATCGCAGGAGTTGTGACCCGCCGAACTTTTCGACCAACCGAACTAATGACTCAGGCTTAGCATTACTACCCGAATTCAGCTATTCCCTCTAACCCCAGATTATTGTATGCCACTTTTCACCTGACGAGCACGAAAACACAGCAAGCCAATCTTTTGATTGAAATCAAACCAGAACGTGGGAAAAATGCATGGGGTATAGCGAAAAATTGTGTAAAATAAAAAAAAGAGAAAAAAAACAATGGGTAGAAGAAGGAAAGAACAGTCACCACTCGAACATCATTTTTGATGTTCATCAGCTGGTGTATCTGATAAAGACTCGCTTTTATCCTCGGAACCGGCTTACGCATACATCTGTCGTTTAAATTGCTCAGCTGCATAAATAGATTGCCCTTTAACAACTTCATCGATGGAGATTAGCCCCCGAACTCCATTCTCATTAGCTCAAGCCCGGCATTTATGCTCTCCACTACATTTGTCGTATAAATGTATTTCCTCCCTTCTTTTGGATACTTCGTAAAGGCAAGGTAATTCTCCTTTTTCTTCTCAAGCCCTCTGGCTCGCTGTGGCTTTATGCTCCGAACTCTGTCTATAAGCTCCACTCAGGATCCCTCCGCTTCCTCCCCCATCTGGCTCTCTTTGATCTTCTTCAACAGCTTCCTCATCTCTCCGTATTCCTTGTTTCCGAATTCTCGCTTTAAATCTCTATGAAAATGCACAAGGCACAGCTGTTCAGGTCGATTTCAACGCTTTATCCAAAGATAAACTTCAAGGAATTACTGAGCGGAAACAGTGAGGAGTTTAAGATGGGTGATTGCGCTTGCTATTCAAGCGAATTGAGGGGGAACGAAAATGAGTTGATATTCGCCTTTCTTGAGCTCACGCCGGCGTGCAACAACCGCTGCGTAGGCTGCAGCAATGTGTTTTCGGATCACAGGATGCCGGCTCCTCTGAATGCCCAACACTGGATTGAGATCATCGATAAACTCCGACCCCACATCAAATTTTTGAAGCTCACGGGCGGCGAACCAACGCTCCACCCCGAATTTGAAAAGATAGTCAACCACCTTGCGAAAGAAGGACTTTCATTTCGATTGTTGACCAACGGTAGATGGCCGCGAAAGGAACAGCTTGCAGATTTTCTCGCTGACATCGATGTGGTTGAAAGCCTGTTGATCTCGCTACACGGCCACAATGCCGAAAGCCATGAGAAATTCACGATGACGCCCGGATCATTCGACGATGCGGTTGAGACCATACGGCTGGCTGTCTCAAAAGGCCTTAAGGTTGCCACGAGCACTGTCATCACAAAATACAACTGGGACAAACTGGATGAGATTTACAGGTTCAGTCTGGATCTTGGCGCTGATCATGTCGTCTTCAATCGGTATATCGGGCATCCGCTGCCCGAAATCGAACCTGAGGCGTGGCAGGCTCGTGAGGCACTCGAAAAAGTGCAGGATTGGATAGCCGACGGGTTGCATGTGAGGTTTGGAACGCCGATACCACAGTGCTTTGCAAAGTTGCCCGTCGTCCCGTGCCTTGCGGGCAAAGCGTTCTTCACAGTTGACCCCTGGGGCAAAGTGCGGCCGTGTAATCACGCACCGATCGTCGTTGGGGACATCCTAAAGCAGGGCGTCGAAGAAATACTATCCTCTCCTCAGATGGCACACTGGAATTCCATGTTGCCGGATGAATGCGCCGGCTGTGCACTTGCAGCCTATTGCAACGGAGGGTGCAGGGCTGAGGCAATCTTACGGCCAAGATCAACATACTACATTGAAAGGAGGCCTATACTTTTTACGGAAAAACTGACTCAAAACAAGAAATAGTTCCACAGTCCTCGGCTTTGAAAAAACTTAGATCGAGGGCAAATCTGTTGGTATGGGTGTTTTTTTTACAGATTTGGTGTTTTACACATGGTTATGCATTGTTTTGTCGTGGGACGGGTAGAGCGAGGTCACAGGCTGGACTTCGACTATCCTGTTTATGTCAAATGTCCTGAAGTCCTCCCTGAGGTAGCAATACGCATCAATTTTCCCACCTCTTGCAGCAAGTGGCTCGATGACACGAACCGTCCTGCCGCTGTAAGGTGATTTGTAAACTATCCTCACAAGCCCGGTCTCCTTTGCAAGGTCAAAAACCTGCTTAACTCTGGGTTTCATCCTGCTATTAAGCAGCCCCTGTTTCTCCATATCCTCAAATGTCTCTATCCCGATTTTGCGGAAACGCTCCATAAGTTTCAGCCAAACCTTCATAGCGAGGCGCGCGTCGGGCAGAGCCCTGTGTATCTCTCCCACCTTGACGCCGAGCATCATGGCAAAATTCTTGAGGGAATTCTTCTTGAGGCCGGGATACATCTTCCTTGCTATGCGGTAAGTGTCGATGAAAGTATTGAAAATCGGGCGCTGCCCCGCATATCTCAGTTCCTTGTTGATAAAACTGATATCGAGAGCGGTAAGGTTATGCCCAATGATGACGGAATCCCTCAAAAGTTCAGCAACGCGTGGCGCAATCTCATAGAATTTCGGCGCCTTCTCGACCATCTCATCGCTTATCCCGTGCACACGATATGAAATTTTTGAAATTTTGTGCTCGGGGTTCACCAAAGTGCCGAATTCCAGCAATTTATGCCCTTCTTCCCACACCACGATGCCGATCTCACATATCCTATCGTGGCCGAAATTTATCCCTGTGGTCTCTATGTCCAGAGCTGCGTATCTCGCTTCTTTTAACTTCATATCCAACATAAGATTGCAATTATATCGGGCTATCTGAAAAAAATCCATCGCACGAGAAGCATCACAAAAAGGTACACGAAACGGAAAGGAAGAACCACAGATTGGGGTTACTCGAAAAAGGCTTGAAAATGTTAAAACCCTTTCCTTCGGGCAGGAAAATATTCACTTCAAAAACCCAAAGAAAGGAGGTCTTACCCATGAAAGAAAAGCCTCTAATGTATGTCAGGAAGATTATAACGCCAAAGATGGCAAGGAAGCATCGTAACACCACAAAGAAGGATAAGAGCACCATATTGGACTCTCTCAAGAAGATGAAAAAAATAACATATATGGATCGCCTCCAAATTTGTGGAAATTCTCGAGGAGCTGAAAGAAAAATTGGCTCAGAGTTATGTTTTTAAGGGCGTATTTGACAACAGCTTATCCTCAATCGACCTCACCTTCTCCTCTTTTGCAGGAGATTGGCTTTCCTTTTGTTGGCCAGATGTTGCCTGTAAGTTTGAGCGAACAGGTGGGTGCCATCCCCTTTTGACACGAAATAGAGATATGGAACTTTAGTGGGCTTGAGCACGGCCTTTATGGAGTTTAGCCCCGGCGAACAGATTGGCCCGGGCGGCAACCCGATGTGGATGTAAGTGTTGTAAGGTGAGTCTATCTGAAGGTCGCGATATGTCAGCTTTTTTTTGTGGCGCGGAAGCGCATACTCCACAGTGGCGCATGATTCAAGCGGCATTCCGTGCTTTAACCTGTTGAGGAAGACCGCCGCTATAACAGGCCGTTCGGAATCCACCGCAGCCTCACATTCGACAATCGAGGCAAGGGTGAGTAACTCGTGGAGGGACATTTTTTTGCGCTTCATCTCCACCAGCAGCCCGTTTTGACGCAGCACTTCCATGAGCCTGCCTACCATCCTGTCTATGATGATGGCTTCATCCTCGAAATAGGAAAACTTGTAGCTGTCGGGGAACAGGTACCCTTCAAGCGATTTAGGAGGCGGGAAACCGTATTTTTCGGCGAGTCGCTTTATAAAAACAGAATCCTCAGCCAGTTCCATAAACCTGAGGCTGTCGTTGCCCAGCCTCCTTGCAATTATCCCAGCTATGGCCTGCAACCTTTTGCCTTCCGGAATTGTTACAAGCACCCCTTTAACATTCGGCCCCTTGTAAAGCCGCCATGCAACTTTCAAGACAGGGGAATTTTTACGGAACCTGTAAACCCCGGATTTGATCCTGCGGTCGATTTTGGTGAGTTTGAGCACGAATTCCAGGGCATCGGGATCGGATACCACGCCGCTGTCAGCAAGCATCTGCACCACCTGAGTCGCCGCTTCGCCTTTCCTGACAACTACTTCGACCTCAGTCCCTCCCTCTCCAAGAAACGCAAAACAAACGAAGCCTCCTAAAAACAAAATCAGGGTGAAAAACACGAACAGCAGGGCTATTAAGGCGTGCTTCCGCTTCATTTTCTCCTTTCGACATCGCTTTGTGGATACTCTGCCTTCATTCTTTCGAGCAATTCGTATGTCTTTGAGTCATGTCGGTATCCGCTCGCCCACGGGATGTCGCTCTCATAGCCAAATCTGGCGTTAATCAGGTGCATGAGCAGCTCCCTCATGTATTTCCCCACAATCGAGGCCATCGCTATGGGCAAAAACTTGCTGTCCCCATCGAGGATAAAATGCACCTCACGACCGTTTTGAAGCCTGTAAACGGATGCGTTGCGGCTCTCTTTGACTTTTTCCGCGTCTAAACCGATAAGATTGAAAAGCGGAAGGTAATATTTCGTCCCTCCAATCTTACCGCACATCGCAACATCGAAATCCGACAGTCTCTCCATGACCTTGAAGAACTTGATGAAGTCTAACTGCAACTTGGACGACAGGGTCTTGAGCATTTCGTTGAACTCGGTGGAGGAAATTACCTCGACTTTGACATCCACGAGCTCGATGTCCATGCCAGTCAGCCACTCCCTGAGCGGAGTTTCGTCAACAAATTTCGCCCAGATCGGCAGTTTCACATCGTAATCGAGAGAGCTCAGCAAAGGAGAAGCCATCATGCGTGACATGCCGCCATCCACAATCAGATCAACAAGTTCGCCGATCGTCGATGCAGGTCTGCCATGGGCCAGCTTGACGATCGAAAGTGCAGTTATTTCTCCGAGTGAATAGCTCGTTTTCGACCTTGTGAACACCTTTTTGCTGTCTGCAAGGCCCCTGGGGAGCGCCATGTTGCGCATATCGAGATACAAAATCGGGTCATCGGGGACCTGAAGCACCACACCTGAGACGGTCATCGGGCCGATGATGGGGCCAAAAGCGTTCTCATCGATCCCTGCAACGCGGTAACTCCTATCTTCGCCGAAGACGAAAAGCTCCATCTCAGAATTTGCGGGATATGTATGGCAATATCCTGTTTTCTATCAAAGCCTTAATGCCGTTTGCAACAAGTTTAACAAAGGGGTAGCCTCTGCCGACAGGGTCAGGAATGTCTTCTTCCGACAGCAAAGTGGCTTTGTGGGCGGCATTGAGCTGCTCCAGTTTCTCAAGATGGCGCCTTTCCATGACATAGATCAGGTCTGAATTCTCCAGTAGCTGAGGCGTCATCCGTTTTGATCTCCTGTCGCCTGCGGTGATTCCAAGTTCGTTGAGCACTCTCACGACCTCCGAAGGCACAGGCGCGCCGTTGACCGCCGATGTGCCAGCTGAATCGATATTGACCTTGCCTCTAAGATTTTGAGGCAACAGATGTTGCAACACAGCAGCCGCTATCTGACTGCGGTATATGTTGCCGGTGCATACGAAAAGGACATTGAGATCGAGCTGAGGAGAGAGCTTAACCTCACGGTTAAGCAGATTTTCTATCTGAAAAATGGAAATGGGGCCTTTTCTGAGGATGATGGGCTCAGAACCGCTCATATCGAGCACAGTCGAAGGCGGAGCGCCACCGGATGTGCCCATGACGATGAAATCCACGGTATGATTTAGCTGATCGATGACCTCTTTCGATGTTCGTGCTGGCGGCATCCCGGAGATATTCGCACTCGTGGACGCAAGTGGAACATGGAGGGCTTCGAGCAGCATCATGACAAGCTCATCGTTCGGTATCCTGATTCCGATCGTCCCTTTGTCG
>JALVZN010000143.1 GCA_027037615.1 Caldifarciminota bacterium
ATGGATACATGTTCGCATCTAAGTTGGACGATTACATCAGGCCGGCGTTCCCCGTCCGTGACACCTTCCAGCTCAGCGATTCGAGTTTGACGCTCGTCTTCTCAGTGCCGATCGGCGATTCGTTCACGGCAGCCAAAATCTACACATTCTATCCTGACAGCTACATCGTGAAGTTTCAGGGGCCTGACACGCTCCTCATGACCGGTATCAAACCGAACGAGGAGAACGAGAAGGACGAATTGAGATACACTGGACTGCTGGTTTTCAAGGATAAGCTCAAGAAATATCCGCCCAAGAAGTTCAAACAGAGTTACAGCATAGACCTCGAGGATGCCGAATGGGTTGGTTATCGGACAAAATATTTCATGTTCGCCGTCGTCCCGAACGGGACGAAACTTGATGACATCACAGGCGTTTCCGACGGAAAATTTGACACGAAACTGGTCATAACAGCTCATGGCCACACGACAGCCGCCACGGTCTATCTCGGCCCGATCGATTACTACCTCTTGAGAAACATAGGCTATGGCCTGTGGAAGGCTTACGACTTCGGCCCCGGCATAATTCGGCCGTTCTCAAAGGCTTTGCTTGCGATCTTGAGGTTCATCTACAATCACATCGTGCACAACTACGGATGGGCGATCGTCCTGTTTGCGGTTTTGATGAAACTGGTATTTTTCCCGCTCAACATCAAAAACCTGCGCAACATGCACAGGATGCAGCAACTCAAGCCAAAGATAGACGCCCTGAGGAAAATGTATAAAGACGATCCACAGCGGATGCAGCGTGAGACGATGGAGCTTTACAAACAGTATGGCGTCAACCCGTTCTCCGGCTGCTTCGTCATCCTGCTCCAGCTGCCGATATTCTGGGCGATGTTCCTCGTGTTGAAGACCTACATCGACCTGAGAGGCGCACCGTGGATACTCTGGATAAGGGATCTCTCAGCCAAAGACCCATACTACATCCTGCCGATACTTATGGGGCTTGCGAGCGTGGCTCAGGCTTTGATGCAGCCCACACAGGACGAACAGTCGAGGTTGATGGCGATAATAATGCCTGTGGTCTTCACTTTCATCTTCATAACTTTCCCGTCAGGGGTCGTTCTTTACTGGTTGACATTTAACCTGCTCGGCATAATCGAGCAGTTCTGGATAAGAAAGACACACCACTGATCCTTTAAAATTAAGGGGTTTGCAATTGTTGGTGGTGGAGCGGCTCATGGTGAGCCGAAAATTAGGTCATGGCATAACACGGAGGCGAAAAATGCGGTATATCGAGGAAGAAGGCAGGACAGTCGAAGAGGCATTGGAAAAAGCCCTTGAAAAAGGAGGTATAGATAGAGCAGATGCAAGATTTGAGGTAGTTGATCCGGGAGGGGAAGGCAAACCCGCCCGCGTCAGGCTTTACCTCGACAGTGAGGAACTCGACCTTATCGAAGAGACCATCATGGAGTTCCTCAAAAGGCTTGGAACAACTGGCACAGTTGACATAAAGCCCGGTCCAAAAGGCTATTATGTGAATGTCAGGACGCGCGGCTTCGATTCCGCCCTGATCGGTAGAGATGGCAGGAATTTGGAGGCCTTCGATCACCTGATCAGGCTTATGGTTCAGCGTAAGAACCACAGGATTGAGCTCGAACTGGATGTTTCCAGTTACAAAGAGCGGAAACGCCGGCTCCTGTTGAACAAAGCGCTCGCCGTGGCGAAAAGGGTCAAGGATACCGGCAAAGAGATGCGCATAGACCCGCTTACCCCTGAGGAAAGAAGGATAGTCAGGGAGGAGTTGAGAAAGGACAAGGAAATCAGGGTCTATACCATCAGGCGCGGTCGCAACATCTACCTGATCGTTGCGCCTGCCAAGAAGCGTTGATGGAACCTATTGCTGCTTTAGCCACACCTCCGGGCATCGGTGCCATCGCCCTCATAAGGCTTTCAGGGGATGGCGTTTTTTCTGTCGCTGACAGGGTTATCAGAAGCAAGACAAAGCCGTCCGAAAGCCAACCACGAAAGGTGTATCGCGGCATTGTGGTCGATCCGCGCAGCGGCGAAGAGATCGACGATGTGCTTTTCTGGACATTTCGAGCCCCTAAAAGCTACACCGG
>JALVZN010000144.1 GCA_027037615.1 Caldifarciminota bacterium
TGATCGTCGGGCATAAGGGTCTCAGCAAAATCGGGTTAAAGCTCATAGGCGGATACCTCAAGCTGGCGCCGTCGCTGACGGCATTCGGGAACACCATCCCGATCTCGTATCTCAGGCTTGTGCCGCATCAGGAAGCGCCGACCGCAATCTGCTGGGGCTACCGCAACAGATCCGCACTCGTGCGCGTGCCACTTGCGTGGGACACTACATCCGACATGCATCGCATAGCAAACCCGAACGAAAAGAGCACCTACCAGCCGGAAATTCACCCTCAAACGGTGGAATTCAGGGCACCGGACGGCTCAGCGAATGTGCATCTCCTGCTTGCCGGGATGGCGGTCGCCGCCTTGAACGGTCTCAGCTCCAGCGATTCGCTTGAACTGGCTGAAAAGCTTTTCGTGGATTCAAACATCTTCAGGGATCCCGAGACATACAAAGACCTGCCTTCGTTGCCGTCATCCTGCTGGGAATCGGCCGAAAGGTTGCGGGAACAGAGGGACTTTTACGAGGAAGGCGGTGTTTTCCCGACGGAGCTCATAGACTGGACCATCTCGAAACTGAAAAGCTATGAGGATATCGACCTCAGCGAGCGGCTTTACAGGAAGGACAGAGAAATTGAGAAGCTCGTCATGCAATTTTTGCATCATCCATGAGCGAAATTGTCGGGATGTGCCGTTTGCCGTTGAATTACAAAAGATTGACGGTGTGCATCGAACCGATGAGGCCGATAGTTGAAGAAATGAGGCTGCAACTCCGCCATAATCCTTCAGCTTTGAACAGCAAAAACAGGATGTTTATACTCAAAACATCATGAAACTCAGGATATTCAAAGGAGATTCAGGTTGGGCGTTGTTCTTCCTCGGGCCAAACATAATTGGCTTTCTTGTATTTATGCTTATCCCGCTTGTGGCATCGTTCCTGCTGAGCCTGACCCACTGGGACCTGCTCAGTCCGCCGAAATTTGCAGGGCTCCAGAACTTCATCAACCTGTTGAAAGACCCGCTCTTCTGGAAATACCTCGGCAACACCCTGTTCTTCATGCTGGCGATCCCATTCCAGATGGGGCTGGGCCTGTTCCTCGCCATCCTCATGAACAAGCCGTTGAAGCTCAGAACCCTGTTTCGGACGACATATTTCCTGCCCGTGGTGACCACCACCGTCGCTATCGCTTTGCTCTGGCAATGGATTTACGACCCGGAGTTTGGGATCCTGAACTACCTCCTGTCCCTGATCGGCATCAAAGGCCCGGCGTGGCTCGCATCCACCGCATGGGCCAAGCCCGCCATCATGATAATGGGCGTGTGGAAAGGCGTCGGTTATGACATGTTGATCTACCTTGCCGGACTTCAGGAAATTCCATCTCAGCTCTACGAGGCCGCCGAAATCGACGGGGCCGGCGCATGGCGCAAGTTCTCAAGCATCACATTCCCGCTGCTCATGCCAGTCCACTTTTTCCTGCTCATCATGCACATAATCTGGGGATTCCAGATATTCGATGCGGTTTACATAATGACGAACGGCGGGCCGGCCGGTGCCACAACGCCGATAATGATGTACATCTACAACAACGCATTTCGCTGGGGCAAAATGGGATACGCTTCTGCCGTTGCGTGGATCCTGACGCTGATCATCTTCATCGTGACGCTCATCCAGTGGTGGATTTCAAAGAAAAAACTTTCATATCTATCAACGACATAGCCATGAAGAGACGCAAATTTATCATAGAATACATGATCCTGACCACAGGTGCTTTCATCATGATGGCGCCGTTTCTGTGGATGTTGCTGACCTCATTCAAAGGGCAGGGCAACATCTTCCGCATACCGCCTCAATGGATACCTCGCCCCGTGCACTGGGAGAACTACATCAAGGTGTGGTCGGCATTGAGGGTGGATGCGCACTTCCTCGGACTCCATATCACTCAGGGCTTCCTCATGGCCTTCATCAACTCCGTCTTCGTGTCCGTGACGCTCACTTTCGGGCAGATTTTGACAAGCGCTATGGGCGCCTTTGCGTTCTCACGCCTCAAATTCAAGCTGAGGGACAAGCTGTTTCTGGGATACCTCGTCACGCTGATGATCCCGTTTCAGGTCACGATGATACC
>JALVZN010000145.1 GCA_027037615.1 Caldifarciminota bacterium
GGATGAGACATTGCACGAGATCAAATCGCCAATAGTCGGCACATTTTATCGCGCACCTGCGCCCGGCGAGGCCCCGTTCGTCGAGGTGGGCGACCATGTCAACCCCGGCGATGTCCTCTGCATCGTTGAGGCGATGAAGGTCATGAACCAGATCAAATCCGACATCTCGGGGACGATCGCCGAGATTTTGCCCAAGAACGGCGAGCCGGTCGAATACGGCCAGGTGCTTTTCAGAATCAAACCCGACTGAGCTTTTTCTCAAAAATTGAAATCCGATCGAGCCGCTTTTCAAAAGCGGCTCTTTTCATTAAATGGAGGTCAAAATGGAACAGAGAAGCTACAAATATTTCGATTTCATTCTCGCCCTTTTTGTTACGGTATTGATAGTCAGTAACATAGCGTCATCGGCCAAGATCGTTGACTGGGGGTTCTCCATCTTCGGCGTGCGGATGGCATTCGACGGAGGCACGCTCCTGTTCCCGATAAGCTACATCTTCGGCGATGTGCTGACCGAGGTTTACGGCTACCGCCGCTCGCGACGCGTTATCTGGTCAGGATTTGGTGGACTTGCGCTGACGGCCCTTGTGCTCTGGATAGTCAAAATCCTACCGGGCGAGGCCACATGGGAGACCTATGCCGGTCAAAAAGCATACGACGCCATACTCGGAGGGATGACATCCGGCGGCATCGTCATAGCCAGCCTGAGCGCATACTGGGCGGGTGAGTTCTCCAACTCCTTCATAATGGCTAAGATGAAGATATTGACGAAAGGACGATTCCTCTGGATGCGCACGATCGGCAGCACGATCGTCGGGGAAGGAGTTGATACGACCTTATTCGTCACAATTGCGTCCCTGTTCGGCGTGTTTCCATGGTCGGTTTTCGCAAGCCTTGTCCTCACAAATTACATCTTCAAGGTCGGCGTGGAGGCGGTGATGACACCTGTCACCTACCAGATCGTGAACTTTCTGAAAAAGCACGAGAACGAGGATTATTACGATTACGACACCGATTTTAACCCGTTCACGCTCGGCGTTTGATGCGAAAACACGGTCTGATTAGCTCATTTTCAACAATCTCGCATTTATAGCGACGATGACGGTGCTCAGGGACATCAAGACAGGAGGTTCTACCCAGGGTGTGGCTATGCCCCCTGAAATTCACAGTTTTTGACACGCGGAAGGTGGAAATTTACAATCACCTACATGAAAGCGCGCGAACTTTATGAGAAGATCAGATCGGACAACATGTCCGGGGCGTCGGCCATCCTCGACGCCATCGTCTCAGGCATGGCGGAGCTGGATGAGGGCGAGCTGACCGAATTCATCCGCTTGCTGCCGCAGACACATCCGTCCATGGCGCCGATATTGAACCTCTGGAATAGGCTTGACAGAGCTCTTGCGTCGGGCGGAGATCGGGATGAGCTTATCGACACGGCAACTCTGTATCTTGCCGAGATTCAGCGTTCACGCGACGATGTTGTGGCGGAAGCCGTCAAACTGATAGCCCCCTGCGAACGGATTATCACCATATCGAGGTCATCGCTTGTGGAGAGGGCGCTTCAGCAGAAGGCCATGAGCGAGCCGTTCGAGCTTATAGTTGCAGAGTCCCGACCTCAGCGCGAAGGGATTGGCCTTGCAGAGGCTATGAACCAGCTTGAGGCCGTCAGGGTTACGCTGGTCGTCGATGCTGCCGCTGTCTTCTTTGTGCAGGATACCGATTGCGTGGTTGTTGGCGCAGATGCCGTTACACCCGAATGGATTGTTAACAAGGTTGGCACATACGCTCTGGCGCTTGCAGCAAAACACCACGGCAGACCGAGTTTTGTGTTAGCTTCAATCGACAAGTTCACGGATGAACGCACATCGAAGATGCTGACTTTTGTCGAACACAGCCCGGATAAAGTCCTGCCGAACGCACCGTTCAGGATAAAAAACATCTATTTTGACAGGACTCCGATCGAATGGGTCAGAATTGTTTCCGATAGAGACGGCGAGCGCTAATTTTTGCTTTTCCCCGACATATTGACGCCAGATTGTTTTAGTTCTCTCATGCTTTTGAACATGCCGGCCGGGAAATGCACGGGATGCTCCGGGACAACAACTTCGTCCCCTATGATAAGTTCTGGGAACACCGTGATCATCTCATTGGATCGTGCATCGGACAGCTTTGTCGTCAGCTCGATTTTTACGAGCTGCTGCTCCTTGCGGCCGAGATCGGTTTCAAAGAGCACATTGCCACTGACATCTTTAAACCTCAGGGTAATGGGGTCGCCTATTTGCCCTTTTTCAGTGGACATTTTGAAAGTCACAAGCTGATATGCTGAAGGGCCGAGAGATGGCACGCTGACGCTGCCGGACTTGTGTGTCTCATGCGCCATAAGTGACGACGCC
This sequence comes from Caldifarciminota bacterium, assembly GCA_027037615.1. GTDB lineage: Bacteria > Hydrothermota > Hydrothermia > B15-G9 > B15-G9 > WGAI01. Next base: position 2,394 of record JALVZN010000145.1, read on the forward strand.
ACACCGAACAACAATGCTATCGCTACAAAATACTTCATCATAACACACCTCCATTTCATCGCTAATGCAAGATTGTAAGGTGTTGGATGTGAGGGATTCAACGGCAGTTATCACCAGCCTTCGGGATAGCATTTTATGGTTGATAACAGCGCTTGACATCACAGCTCCCTTTGCTTTAGCCTTTGCCTTGCATGATGTAAATGCCTTTTGAGAAGTGGGTTAGATGGCGAAAAGCTTCGTTCTGCATCGTGGGAAGTCCGAATTTAAGACGAGGAGGTTGTGAGGCCATGTTATGGAGAAAAAAGAAAGGGCCGTTGGACAAGGTGGCTGAAAAGGTCCAAAAACTGCATAAGAAACTCAAAGATCGGCTGGGCAGAAAGGATAAGGATGGCAATAAGGTGCTGAAGATTGTGGCCAATGCTCTGGTTGTTATTTTGATCAAAATGATAGGCGATAGAAGCGGCGGTAGTTCTGCAAGGGGGAAGCTATGAAAGCAGAGGTTCAATCTGAGGCGCCTCGTAACCCTGGCAATTCCCTTCCGTATTGGCCGTCAGGCCTGATCAATCGTTTTCAATCGGCCTTTGTGGACGCATACAGGGAGCTCAAACAGCTTTCAGCGCGCGCCTTGAAATGGCTCAAATCCGAAGGCGAGACGCTCGTCTATCTCACGGCCATTTCCATGATCGTCAGCCTCATCGTCTATGTTAATGTCCCACGCTCAAAACCCCATTTCACGCCTGAGCAACGGGATGCGTTTATGCGCGCGATGCAGGGACATGACCTTTCAAATGTGGCGTTTGCAGGCCCCACGGTGGATTACCTGACGCTGTGGTCAAATGCGACCTTCCATGTCAGAGGCAACTCCTATGAGGTTGAATTCACAGGGATCCGTCCTCTGTGGACCGATCCGAGGGTCATGTCCATCGCAATTGACAACACTTTGACCTTCTCTCCGATGGGCAAACTGTATCGCAGCCGACTCAATGTGCATCCCGTTGAGAACAACCTTTTGCCGCATCAGGCTGCAGCGGTCTTCTACTGGGGCAGCTGGCATGTCTTCAGCCTTTACACATGGCTTACAGGGGACATCAGGCTGCAGGAGTTCACATTCCAATATCCAATGTTGACGATTTTGTTGATCGTTCTGGCTGTATCCCTTTTTCAGGGTTTTACATCGCCAAATTATGAACAAAATTAAGGGGGTAAGATCATGAAGAAAGTATGTCTGGCGTTGGTCATATCCATCGGCGCTCTAACAAATGTCCTTTATGCTCAGGACATTACACCTCCAATAAATACACTCACACATGTCCTTGGTTCTGATGGCAGAGTGATGTTCTATGTCCTGAGGGATAGCGAACTTGTCTCTTTCTGGTATCATGAACATGCAGCGGGGCTGGATGAGTTTGAGGCGCTTGAGATCATCAATGAGAGATTCAGGATTCAGTGGCCAGATACCATCAAATTTCAGGAAGATGACATCGATTCGGTCATTCCTCTTAAAAAACCGCGCGAAGGCAAGGAAATTTACATCCATGACAGTTCGGGGCACAGGTATCGCATAATCATTGAACGGATTGACAGAGGCACACCTGTGGGCTCTGACCGCTCTCACAGAATGAACCAGTAGCAGACGGCTCGAACCAGAAGACAAAATTTTGTGCACCCCTCTCCCCTAAAAACCTCACGGAGGCACAAGGAACACGGGGATGGGTTTCCTCCGTGCCCTCATCCGTTGACAAACCACGCCCATTTTGCTATCCTATATGACTGACCAGTCAGTCAGCAAAGAAAAGGAGGAACCTGATGATGAAAAAAACGATAGCACTTCTGACACTTACAGTCCTTGTTGCCGGTTGTTCCAGCGGCAAACAGGAAGGGTCAGAAAAGAATGTCACCAAGGCCAGACTGCTCGTTAAGACCATGAAGGTTCAACGGCAGTATATCGCCGAGAAATTGACATATTACGGAACGGTCACCGGCGTGAAAGAGGCACAGATTTACCCCGATATGCCGGGCAAACTGATCGAATACAGGGTCAAAGAAGGGCAGCATGTGAACAAAGATCAGGTAATCGCCCTGCTGGACAGGTCTCTGCCGGGCATGACATACGAGCCGCTCGTCGTGAAATCCCCGATAAGCGGCGTTGTGGCGTTCACTTACGCTCGACCGGGTCAGATGTGCGCCCCTCAGATGCCGATCGCCCTTGTGGTGGACAACAGGAAGTTAGAGGTTCAGGCGGATGTGCCGCCGGATGAGCTGTCGAAACTGCATGTCAATCAGAAAGCCATCATCCACATCGGGCAACAGGATTCGGTCGTGAGCCGCATCAAATCGGTCTCAGCCGCTGTTGACCCCATGCGCAAAGTTGGCCAGATCAAAGTGGCTGCCACAAGTCCAAAACTCATGCCCGGCATGATGGTGAAAGTGGATGTCATAACAGCCGAATCTCAAAATGCGGTCGTCGTTCCGACCTCAGCCGTCATCACGCTCGAAGGCAAACGCTTCGTCTTCGTCGTCGAGGACGGAGTTGCCAGAATGCGGGAAGTCACAACCGGGATAGAGAGCGGCAACATGTATGAGATAAAATCGGGCCTCAAAGCCGGTGAAATCGTTGTCGTTGAAGGCGCTGAAGGCCTTTCTGATGGCCAACCTGTGGAGGTAGCGAAATGGTAAAATTCTCTGTGCGCCATCCCGTCTCGATCACGATGTTGATCGGCGTGCTGGTGGTGCTCGGATTTGTCTCCCTGTCCAAAATGGGGCTTGACCTGATGCCAGATGTCTCCTTCCCCTCTGTCACAGTGGTGACAAAATACGAGGGCGCGGCTCCGGAAGAGGTTGAAAACATGGTGACGAAGCCGATCGAGGAGGCTGTATCCCGAATTAACGGCGTCAAACGGGTCTATTCCGTCTCCTACGAAGGCGTCTCGGTCGTCACCGTTGAGTTCGAATGGGGGAAAGACCTCGATTTTGCCGCACAGGATGTGCGTGACAGGCTGGGCTACATCGAGAAGTATCTGCCTCGCGATGCCGATAAGCCGCTGGTGCTCAAATTTGAGATGTCGATGATGCCCGTGCTTGAGGTGGCTGTTTCTTCGGATAAACGCTCGCCCGAAGAGGTGAAAAAGATACTGGACAAAAGGGTTAAACCTTTCCTTGAAAAGATAGACGGAGTGGCTCAGGTTCAGCTTTTCGGAGGGCGTGACCGCGAGGTCTGGGTTGAGATCGACCCGCAAAAGCTGATTTACTACGGACTTTCGCTGGACGACATCTCACGCGCACTCATGATGTCGAACATCAACATGCCCGCCGGCCGCCTCGAACACGGCGAGAAGGAATACACTATCAGGCTAATCGGTCAGTTCAAAGACATAAAGGAATTGGATAATGCCATCGTGGGGTTCACCAAATACGGCGTCCCGATCAGGCTGAAGGACATCGGCAAGGCCATCTACACCTACTCCGAGAGACGCGGCTTCTCCACGCTCGACCATCAGGAGATCGTTGCGATTGAGGTCATGAAGCAGTCGGGAATGAACACGGTCAAGGTGACGGAAAAGGTCAAAAAGCAGCTCAATTCGCTCCAGAAATCGCTCCCGCCTGACCTCAAATTCACCATAACGACCGACCAATCGAAGATCATACGCCGCGTGACATCGAGAACCACAAGCAACGCTTACATGGGCGCACTGCTTGCCGCACTCATGATTTTGCTCTTCCTGAGGAACCTGCGGCCGACGCTGGTCATTGCCATCGCAATCCCGCTGTCAGTGATAATCGCATTCATAGTCCTCTACTTCGCCGGCTACACCCTGAACATGATGGTGCTTGGTGGCATGGCGCTCGGAGTTGGCATGCTCGTGGACAATGCGGTGGTGGTGCTTGAGAACATCACGCGCCACCTTGAAGAAGAAGGCGAAGACCGTAAAACCGCATCCATCAACGCAACGAATGAGGTCGGACTTGCAATATCTTCATCGACATTCACCAACATCGTGGTATTCCTGCCGCTCATCTATGTCGGAGGCATGGTCGGCAAACTGACGACGCCGATGGCCGTCACGGTCGCCGTGACGCTGCTCGCCTCGCTTTTCGTGGCGATCACCATCATCCCGATGTTAGCATCTGTTTTCCTCAAGGAGCGCAAGGAAGAGGAATACAAGAAAGCCTTTGGTGAGACATGGTTTTTGCCAATTCGAGAGGCTTATGCGCGGGCATTGAAGAAGGTCATAGCGCACAAGTGGAAGGTGTTTATCGGAGCCGCAATCCTGTTCATCCTGTCGCTGGCGCTTGTCCCGTTCATCGGCCTGAGGTTCATGCCGGACATCGATCAGGACTTTGGCATGATGAAGGTCACGCTTCCGACCGGCACAAGGCTTAGAGAGACAGCAAACTACGCATGGCAGATCGAGGACATCCTCTTGAAACAGCCTGAGGTTCAGCATGCTGGTGCAACGGTCGGCGAAGGCCCTGAAGAATTCGCAGCGTTCATGGGAACTTCCGGAACGAACGAGGCCATGATCTATGCTGTGTTCAAGGAGAGCAAGGAGCGAAAACGCAAATCGTATCAGGTCATCAAGGATGTCATGGCTGAGCTCCCGCAGTTCAAAGGCGCCAATGTCGAGCGCGTGGACTTCTTCTCAATGGCCTACACCGGCGG
>JALVZN010000146.1 GCA_027037615.1 Caldifarciminota bacterium
CCTCAAAGTTACAACTCCGAACTGGGCGAACGCGGGCTCAACATCTCGGTCGGACAGAGGCAGCTGATCTCGTTCGCGCGCGCAATAGCTTTCAACCCGAGGATTTTGATACTGGACGAGGCGACTTCCAGCATCGATTCGGAGACCGAGCACCTCATTCAGGAGGCCATCAAAAAATTGCTCGAGGGGCGCACATCCATCGTGATCGCACACAGGCTGTCAACCATCAGGGATGCGGACGAGATCATCGTGTTGTCGCACGGCAAGATAGTCGAAAGGGGCACCCACGCCCAGCTCATGGAACGGAAAGGGTTTTACTACTACCTCTACACCCTCCAGCTCGGAAATGCGAAGAACAACGGTTAGAATTTCATGTCGATCGACACATATAAGTGTGTCCTGAACCTTGTCCCGTTGAGCGTAACTTTCAGGTCGGTTTTGTCCCTGATCCTCTGAGAGGCAGTGATGCGATAGCGATAACCGAACCCTATCGGCATGGTCAGCGGCGTTACCATCCTGCTGTCCCTCACCGATTTAAGGAAACCGTAATAGGTCTCAGCGCTGAGCGAGATCGGAATTTTCCCGATCTGGATGTTTATGTCCTGTGAGACCGAAAGCACATCGATCTCTGCCGCTCCGCTGATCCTTTCCACCTTTGCGGTTATGTCGCCCTTGCCGTGACGGAAAGCCGCACCCGCCCAGATGTTTCTCCTCTCAGGCATATAGCTTGTCCTGCTCCTCCCCGCGCCTCCAAACGCCGAAATCCTGTCCCGTTCAAGCCTGAGCTCGCCGTTATAGTCAAGCAATTCTCCGGCAAATGGATCCGCTGATTTGAACCCGTTGAAATTCGCCGAAACGGATAGCCTCTCGGTCAGCCTGATGCGCGCGGACATGTCGGCTCGGTGATGGTAGCTGCCGTTTTTGCCATCATCCAGCGTGATCGAGGACATGAAGTTCATGTGGTCGCTGGTGTAAGCCGTCTCAACATGGTTTTTGAACCACAGGGATGGCTCTTTCGACGGCAATCTCTTCCTGACTTTTATGTAGCTTCCACCGTCGTCCTGATAGTAGCGCCCGCTGGCTGGATCAAAAGAGTAATTCCCGTTGCCCTCACCGACAAACTGATAAATGTCCATGCTCATGAAACTTGCACCGTAGTTGATTTCGTGGGAACCTCTCAGAAATCCGTATCTCCAGATGAACGATGCCGTCTTGCGAACCGTATCGTTTGTGACGAAGATGTTCCCGCTCAGCGAGATGCCTGATTTCGACGACCAGCTGTGGGAAAAGGCGACGAGCGCCACCCTGTGGCTGCCTCTCGCGTCCCGTTTGTCCTGAAAAGTCGTCCTGAAGGCCTCCGAATTGTAGCCCACCGAGATGGATGACGCAGATGTATCGCCTGAGACATCCGAATAAGCCGCGAAGAAGCCGCCGACGCCGAATCTGGCGTTTAGGCTCCTCCTCGGTCTCATGTTTATGATCTCAGATCTCATTGAGCCGCTTACCGATGCCTCGCCGTTGAAGCCGAAAATGAGCTCACTGCCGTGAGTTCGGTAGTTGGTGTCCCTCGTCGTGAACATGCGGATTCCGATGAAACGGCTCATACCGCCGAGCTTCAGGGTTGTCGTCATGTATGAGATTGGCATGAAGTCCATGGGCATGAGCCGCATGGGGAAGTCGCTGCTTCTCGTCCCGAACCTCACTCCGATGCCCGCCATCCCGATTTTTCTTTCAAAGTCAGCCGAGATGAGGTAAATCTTCCGCCTCATCGTCGGATTTAGCAGGTTATCGCTGTGAAAACCGGCCAATGCGTTGATGTTGAGCCATTTTGACATGGAAAATGAGACCATGCGGTCGTAAGAGGGAGGCGAGACGCGTCTGCCAACCCTGAACGCCCCGCTTCCCTGCCCCACATAGCGGAAATAGCCCTCGGCAAGGTATTCGTAATCGCCCTCGCCATCGCCGACATACTCGAAGTGGACGATGTAATCGCCGCGCCCCGCGCCCACGAACACGAAATGGTCGTCCTGAAGCTGGTAATCGCCTTTGCCGCGCCCGACGAACCTGTAACCACTGATCC
>JALVZN010000147.1 GCA_027037615.1 Caldifarciminota bacterium
TTTCGGAAGTAAAGGTTGTAGAGGTAATCGCCATAAGGACCGTCTCCATCAAACCTGTCGTAGTAAACATTGGGTTTTGTGACCGGCGCATCCGTTTTAACCGATACGATGACGCTCGAATCCTGAATTTCCAGTTTCGGGAAGACATACCTTACAAGTGCGCTGGATTGGCCGAAAAAAATTAAGAGACTGACGCTTACAATGAAAGCTTTTTTCATCGTTTTGACCTCCGTTTTTGAAGTTGTTGAATTATAAACTACTCAGAGGCGTCAGGAAGGGGTGAGAGCATCTCGACGACTCTGGGCACGGCGGATTTGTGGGGCAGATTTTTGCGGCCGTAGCGCAATCCCTGCATCTCTGCGACAACGGAAACCGCTATCTCCGATGGCGTTTCGCCGCCTATGTCAAGCCCGATCGGGGAATACAGTTTGTCGATCTCAGGCACATCCGCTCCTAACTCCTCCTTCAGCAGCTTCATGACCTCAAGGAGCTTGTGCTCCGAGGCAAGCATGCCGATGTATGCCGGTCTGTAATCGCCTCTCAGCAACCGCTTGAGCACCATAAAATCGCTTCGATGGCTGAGCGTGCAGACGATGAAGAAGCTTTCGGGGCGCGGTGAAAAATCGTCGAAAAGCTTGAGATAGTCGGTCCTGACTTTCCTCACGGACGGGTCAAGCAGGTCGAGCGCTTTCTCACTGGGATCAAAAACGGTGACGAGGAAGCCGCTTTTAGACGCCAGCGCTGCGATCTCACGGCCGACATTGCCCGCTCCGAAGATGTAAACCGATGGGCCTGAGGTGATATACTCGAAAAACAGGGTGACTTTGCCGCCGCACACCATCGGCACATGCACCTCGTCAGGCTCGTCCGCACTCGCATTCAGGTTGTATCTGACGATCCCGGACGACTTCGCCCGCATAAACTCCAGCGCTTTTTTCACAGCCGACAGCTCAAGCGAGCCTCCGCCAACCGTGCCGATATGACTGCCGTCAGGCAGAACCAGCATCTTCGCCCCGACCCGAGCCGGCCCCTCGCTCAGCTTTTCGATGACCGTCACAAGGACAGCTTCGCCACCCTCACGCTTAAGCGAGATAAGTCGTTGGTAAATCAGCTCATCGCTCATGCCAGTCCGCCTCCCCTCTCAAAAATGTGACATGCTCTATCCCCTTGAAATCGTGGAACGGGACAGCCTCTTTGACCTGCCTGACAATCAGCTCCGTATCGACAACGACTGTGCCGCAGAGGGCATCGACGCCGTAATCAAACAGCACAGGCGACAGCGGGGTGCTGGGGCCGAGTAGGATCTTGAATGCGTTTGGGGATGAATGACTTATGACTTCACCGAAGGTGTGGTTTGTCAGTGTGGTCGAGGTTATGACGACGACATCGAATTTCGGGAGTTCAGACGGCATCTCCGACGAGGGGAGGTCGCCGTCCATCGGCTGCCGCTCGAAAACGACAAGCCTGTCCGCTACATCGGAAAACATGTTGACGAACGGAAAGTGGCCGATGAACGCAAGGGATCTGCCTCTCGCAACGGTTTTTATCAGATCGATGCCGTTCATGACCTGAAACCCGTGTTTCGGGGAGTTGAAGAAGCTGTTGATGGCGGCCATTCCGACGGAGGCCTCTATAAGGTTATCCGAGACGGCCAGCTTTGCCAGTTCCCTGAGGTTCATCCGGGTAAGGCGGCCGCCGTTTGAGATGCCACCGTGTGGCCCCGGATAGTCGTTTCGCAAAGTGCTCGCCAATCCGACCGCCCTCTCGCTCACCACAACGGTGTCGAAGATGCCGACAATGACATCGCGCACGGGGATCGGCTCAACAAGCTCGATCAGGGAGTTCAGGTAGTCCATCTACTTAAGATGTTTCTTCAGAAAGTGTTCTAAAAGGCGCAGTGACACATTTTTTCTGTAAAATGCCGTTGACCTCTGATCGTCTATCGGCCTGATGAGCTTGCTGTAATCCTCAAGGAGTTCAGGCAGCATGGAAACCGCCTCGTCTTTGCTCTTCCCGATGATCTTGAGCTCAAGGTCCCTCGACCTCACGACGGTTGGAGCGACTGCGCCGAAAGCAGCACGGAAATCCGCGACACGGTCGCCATCAAAAGCCAACATGCCCATGAACGACAGCTTGGAGAGCGCATTCGCTTTGCGAGTGCCGACCTTGCGGAATGTGTAAACATCGAATTTGGGCACCTTGAAGCTTATCTCGGTGAGTATCTCATCGTCTTGTATGGCCGTTTTGCCCGGCCCGAGGATGAACTCGTTGATGGGAACTTCTCTCGTGGCAGATGCGCTTTGCAATGTGAGCACTGCATCCATCGTGTAAAGCACAGGCAAAGTGTCGCCTGCCGGCGAGGCATTGCAGATGTTGCCGCCTATGGTGCCCATGTTGCGGATGGCAGGTGCGGCCATCGAGCTAACGGCATCCTTAAGCGGTTGAGGCACAATGGGGTCATCGAGGAGATCCGTCAGCGATGTGGCAGCCTTGATGCGAACCACGCCGTCCTCCATCGAGACACCTCTGAGTTCCTTGAGTTTGCCGATGTAAACCACGGGCTTATCAAATCGCGAAGGGACGCCGAACCACACCCGTGCCCTGACCATAAGGTCCGTTCCGCCTGCGAACACGATCGCTTTTTCTTTTCCTCTGATCTCAAGCGCCTGCTGCAGGGTCTCAGGTATGTAGAAATTCACCATAGCCCTTCTCCTTTCTTTGCTGCGATCTTAACCGCATCGATGATCATGTCGTATCCCGTGCATCTACAGATGTTGCCCGATATCGCCTCTTTGATCTCATTCTCGTCAGGGTGCGGGTTCCGCCTCAGTAAAGCCTCGATCGCCATGACGAAGCCGGGCGTGCAAAAGCCGCACTGGACAGCGCCAGCCTCTGCGAACGCCTCCATGAGCACTTTATGGCGTTCCGTCTCTCTGTAACCCTCAATCGTCAATATCTCAGAACCATTGGCAGCGGCAATGGGGACAAGGCAGGAGTGGACGAGTCTGCCGTCCATTATCACGGCGCAGGCGCCACACTCGCCCTCGCCGCACGCCTCTTTAACCCCGATGAGGCCGAACTCTTCCCTCAAAACATCAAGCAGCCTCATCGTCGGAACGGTTTCAACGGATACCTGTTTTCCGTTAAGCTTGAAGGTTATTTCCATGGTAGCTCCTTACTTTCAACGCATTATTTTTGACCAATAGTTTTGCGTTTTCAAGTGCGCGTTGTCACTCATTTAAAATGTTACCGAAATAAAACCGCCTACCAAATGATTTACCAAAATGGAGGTAAAATATGCACAAAAAGCCACTTATGAGTTCCTAAAGAAAGGGGCATCACTTTCTGTTTCGTAAGGTCTAGCAACATTATCAAATAGGAGTTAACATTTTTTCACTTGACACAATACCTACGATTTTCAAGAAACAGCTCGGCGATTGCCATCCTCATACAAAAATGACCTTGAAAAACCTCGCTCGTGCCTATCGGGACAAGGGCGACATGGCCAAATATGAGGAATTTCTGAACAGGCTTCATGAACTCCAGCAAAAATGCAAGCAGGGCGGTTAGGAGAGCCTCATGTGGCCATGAAGCAGCTGAAATGACGCCTCTCAGAGTTTGGCTGCAATCCTGTGGGCTGGTACCATACACTCCCCTCCTCTACCCCCATCGGCTTTGAAAACATAACTTTTGTGCTTAATATTTTAGCCATGAATATCAGCAAACCCGTTAAGAGGATCGACAACGACGAAAAGGTATCGGGTCGGGCAAGATTTATCGCTGACATCAAGATGGAAGGCATGCTGTATGCCCGAACCCTGAGATCCACTGTGCCGAGAGGCAAAATCCTCTCCATAAAAATCCCCGAACTCCCGGAAGGCTATTTCATAGTCGATAAGCGAGATGTGCCCGCAAACAACAGCGTCAAGATACTCGAAACCGATATGCCGTTTTTTGCGGATGAGACGGTCAATTACATCGGAGAGCCCATCCTGCTCGTCGTCGGCCCGGATAGAGCGACTGTGACGCGTATCCTCGAAGAAATCCATGTTGAGTATGAGGAAATTCCGCCAATTCTGAGCATCGAGGAGGCTCAGGCCGGCCAGAAACCGCCCATCTTCGGAGACGATAACCTTTTCGCCGACTTCTACTTCGACAAAGGCGACACGGATGCGGCCTTTGAGAAAGCGGCTCGGATCGTCGAAGGCGAGTATCGAACAGGCTATCAGGAGCACATCTACCTCGAAACTCAAGGCATGATCGGTATTTACAGGGATGAGAAACTGACGATCTACGGCTCAATGCAGTGCCCTTACTATGTCAAAAACGCACTCATCTACGCAACGGGATGGGACAGCGACAGGATTCAGGTTGTTCAGACGACGACAGGCGGCGCTTTTGGCGGCAAAGAGGACTTTCCATCGCTGATCGCAGGTCACGCCGCTTTCGCAGCCATCAAAGCGGGCGGACGCCCTGTGCAGATCATGTATGACAGGGTCGAGGACATAATAGCCACGACAAAACGACATCCGTCGTTCATCCGACACCGCACGGCACTGGACGAGGACGGAAACATCATCGGAATGGATGTTGACATTATCTTGGATGCAGGCGCCTACGCCACGCTCTCAGCTGTGGTGCTTCAGAGGGCGATGTTCGTCGCAACCTCGGTTTACAATGTCCCCAACCTCAGGGTCAGGGGCCGGGCTTACGCCACAAACCATGTCCCATCCTCGGCGTTCAGGGGGTTCGGCGGGCCTCAGGGCGTGTTCGCCGCCGAGATGCAGATCCACAATGTCGCAGAGGAGCTCGGCATCAATCCGCTGGACTACAAAAAGCGGTTCTTCGTGAAAAAGGGCGACACAACGGCCACCGGCGGCCTGCTGAGAAGGCATGTTCCGCTCAACGAGATAGCCGACGCACTGGACAGCATGTCGGATTTCAGGCGGAAATATGAGCTCTACTCGCGCGAGAGGGACAATTCCAATGTGTGGCGCGGGATCGGCATATCGTTCTTCCCTCACGGATGCGGATTTACGGGCAAGGGCGAGGAGATCATTCGGGGCACAGCATCACTGAAAAGGTATGCTGACGGCAGGGTCGAGATACTCGTGTCGAATGTGGAGATGGGTCAGGGAGCCCAGACGACGCTCAGGAAAATAGTCGCGGAGACGCTCGGCATCCCCTACGACGAGGTGATTTACGAAAATCCTGACACTGACCGCGTCCCGGACTCAGGGCCGACCGTTGCGTCAAGGACGGTGGTCATTGTCGGCGGATTGCTGGAACAGGCCGCACGAGAACTGAAAGAACGATGGGACGAAAAGGGCGAAATCGTTGTGACAAAAACATATCGCCATCCGTCCTACATCCAGTGGGATCAGGACAAACTGCACGGTGACGCATATCCTGAATACTCATGGGGTGGAAATGTCGTTGAGGTAGAAGTTGATCCGATAACCTTCGAGATCAAGGTCGTCGGCGTGTGGGGCGCTTACGACATCGGCACGCCAATCGATGAGCGCATCATCCATGGCCAGATCGAGGGAGGAGTTAAGCAGGCGCTTGGATACGCCACTATCGAGGTCATGGAGACGAAAAACGGCAGGATCTTGCAGGCGAGCCTCACCGATTACATCGTCCCGACGGCAAAGGATTTCCCCAGAGTGATTTTCAAACTCATTCCGTCGCCTTACGAATACGGGCCATACGGGGCAAAATGTGCGGGCGAGGTCCCGTTCATAGGCCCGGCACCTGCGCTCGCAGCTGCGGTTCAGCAGGCTGTCGGGTTCAAAGTTGATAGGATTCCCGTCAGACCGGAGTGGCTCCTCGAACGATATTTGAAAAAATAACGATCTAATACGGCTAACTCTGAGGGGTTGCGCAATCCTGATTATCTCGTTATCTTTGTCTCACTTTTATCCGCAAATCCATCATGGACAGAGAATTTATTGAAAAAGTCAGGGAATCGATTGACATCGTTGATGTGATCAGCGATTATGTCGAACTCAAAAAGGCAGGGCGGCAGTATAAAGGGCTCTGTCCGTTTCACAAAGAAAAAACGCCATCGTTTTATGTCGATCCGGATAAGGGAGTTTATCACTGCTTCGGCTGCGGCGCATCCGGCAATGTGTTCCGATTCCTGATGGACATCGAGAAGATCACTTTCAGGGAGGCGGTGCTGCAGCTTGCCAGAAGGGCCGGCATCGAGCCGCCGAAAGAGAAGGAGAAAGGGACGCTCGAACGCCCGTTGAAGTTGATGGAGCTGGCGGCGGACTTTTATCACAAAAACCTGTTCATGCCACAGGGACGAAATGCGCTTGGGTATCTGAAAAGGCGAGGGGTCTCGATTGAGACGGCGGTCAAGTTCAAGCTCGGCTACGCCCTACCAGACGGCAGAAGCTTCATGAAGACGGCGCTTGAGAACGGATACACCGAGGAGGAGCTCATATCGGCGGGACTTGCGACGGAGCGGGAAGGCCGGGTTTTCGACACATTCAGGGACAGGTTGATGTTTCCGATCCGAAGCGTGGGGGGCACTATCATAGCGTTTGGCGGCAGGGCGCTGAGCGACACGGCCATGCCGAAATACCTGAATTCGCCGGATACGCCGTTTTTTAAGAAGGGCGAGACGCTCTACGGGCTCTATGAGGTTAAGGGCAACATTCGGGACAAAAATGTGGCCATCGTGGTCGAAGGATACATGGACTTTTTGATGCTCTATCAGGCGGGTTTGAGGTATGGCGTTGCGCCTCTCGGAACAGCTCTGACCGAAAATCAGGCGAGAATTATCGGCAGGTATGCGAAACGGGTTTATCTCCTTTACGACGGCGACGAGGCCGGTCAAAAAGCGGCACAAAGGGCTCTGCCGATCTTGCTTGGCGCTGGATTGAAACCGAAGGTGTCGTTTCTGCCCGAAGGCGAGGATCCCGCAAGCCTGATAGCCGCTGGACGCAGGGATGTCGTGATAGATGCGTTGAGGAACGGGGTGGATGTCATCGACTTCTATCTGCCGGAGAACAAAGTTGACGAGCTGGACAGCGATGCGCTGACCGAACTCATAGAACAGGTTTTGAAAACGGTATCGGTCGCATCGGATTCCATTTACCAGAATGTGCTTTTGAAAAAGCTGGCGGCAAGGACTGGACTTGACATAAAGGTTCTTATCGGAAAAATAAATATCTTCAAATCGACATCGAAATCCATCGTTTCGGGTGCGGGTAGGAGGGGTTATAGGAAGCCTTCATTTCCGAGCGCAGAGCTCAGAAATGTGCTCTGGGCGTTCAAAGACGAACGGGTTAAGGAGATAATCCTTAAGTTAGATGAAAGTTGTTTTGAGGATGCGTATGCGGTTGAACTTTTCAGGGCTCTGATTGATGGAAAGACCATCGACGAAATTTTGTCGGTTGGAGACAATGAACTCAGGGCTTTCGTGAGCAAGGCCCTGTTGGACATGGAGACGGAGCAGCTCGATGATGATGGGTTGAAAATCATCGAGAGATTTGTAACGGACAGGATAAGCCAGAAAATGGTTGAGGAGATCGCGCCGAATGGCGCGGTTGACCAGACCCTTAACCGGCTTATTGAATTGAAAAAGGAGGGATCAATAAGATGAAAAAAGAAGATAAAAACCAAAAGGGCACCTCTAAAAACAAAAACGAAATGAGCAGGAAGGAAGCGATCTTCCAAAAGATAATTTTAAAAGCGCGAGAAGCAAAAAAGATATCCTATCAGGACATCAGGAGGGAGCTGCCTGAAGAACTCTATTCCGAAAATGTCATAGACGAACTGATGAACATACTCGCCGAAAACAACATTGAGGTTTACGACGAGATCGAGCGCAAAAACAAAATCATGAAGGAGGCCGCAGAAGAGGAAGACACCTACATCATCATCTCGGACGACCCTGCAAAAACATATCTCAAGCAGATTTCAAACCTTAACCTTCTGACTAAAGAGCAGGAAGTCGAGTATTCCAAACAGCTCGACGACGCCCGCATCGCCATACTCAGAAAGATCTTCAGGACCAAATACGGCCTCAACAGGTTGCTCCACTTCATCAAGTTGACGGAAGACGGCGTCATGCAGGTTGAGGAGCTCGTTCAGGTCGATTCGCAATACTGGACATCGAGGCAGAAAAACAGGAAGGAGAAAGCGCGCGCTCATAAGGCATTTGAATTCATCAAAGTGCGGGTCGAGGCGCTGCATCCTTACTGGGACAGGCTGGATGATTTGACATCCGAGGAACGCAAGACTTACCGGGACAAGGTCAAGGTCATCGTCCGCAAGATCGAGCACTTGAAGCCGCAGTTTCGCAAGGTTATGGAGATAGTCAAGGGGTTTGAGGAGGAAGTGCGCCGCCTCGAAGGACTGTGGGAAAAATACGAGCAGAAGAGAAAGGTTTACGAGGAGATGTTGATGAAAAGCGCCGAGAGAGGCGAAGATGATTTCGAGGATCCGCGCCTGGCCATCGTGGAATCCGAGCTTTACGAGCTCAAGGAAGAGATCGACAGGATCGAGGACAAGCTCGGAATGAACCTCACAAAGGCACGCGAGATAGCGAAGCAGATCGAGGAGTATCGCAAACAGCTTGAGGACGCAAAGGCCAAGATGGTGGAAGGCAATGTCAGGCTCGTGATCGGAATTGCCAAGCGGTTCATGAACCGCGGGCTTGAGTTCATCGACCTGATACAGGAAGGCAACGCTGGGCTGATCAAGGCTGTCGAGAAGTTCGATTACAGAAAGGGTTACAAATTCTCAACTTACGCCACATGGTGGATCCGCCAGTCTATAACGCGCGCCATAGCCGACCAGTCGCGCACCATACGCGTGCCGATCCACATGATCGAGACGATAACCAAGGTCTCACGCGCCACGAGGGCGCTCATGCAGGAGCTCGGCCGCGAGCCGACCATCAAGGAGATCTCCGAGTATCTCGAAATGCCAATCGAGAAGGTGAAACAGGCACTTCATGCGGCCAGAGAGCCGATTTCGATAGACAAACCGATTGGCAAGGATCAGGACAGCTTTATCGGCGACTTCATTATCGACCACATGCAGAAGACGCCGTTTGAATACGCAAGGGAAACGCTCCTGCGCGAGAAGATCGAGGAAGTTCTATCCACTTTGACGCCGCGCGAGAGGAAGGTCATAGAGTATAGATTTGGCCTCAACGACCAGCAGCCCAAGACGCTTGAGGAAGTCGGCAAGATATTCAATGTCACGAGGGAACGCATCCGTCAGATAGAGGCCAAAGCGCTCAAAAAGCTGAAACAACCGAATCGCGCGAGCAAACTGCGCATGTTCATCGAGGCACCTGACAAACACATGTAAGATGAGGTTGGGAAACGGATTCGGGCGGCCTTTGGCCGCCCGTTTTTAATTCTGACAGGGAGAAAGGACATGGATTTCGTAATCGGACACGGGGTTATAAGCGATGGGACTGATCTCATGCTCCAGGATGGAGCGATTCACATATCCGACGGCGTCATAAAGAAAATCGACGCCACCGAGCGCCTGAAGTCGGCGTCAGAGACATTCTACGATCTCAGAGGACGGCTTGTCCTGCCCGGCCTTACAAATTTCCATCACCACCTCTACTCCGCACTCGCAGCCGGCATATCTCCAGCAGGCCCAACTGACACCTTCGTGCAGATACTCGAAAACCTGTGGTGGAAGCTCGACAGGGCACTCGACGAGGAGACGATCTACTTCTCAGCGCTTCAAGGGGTCATGAATTCCGTGGCGCACGGCGTGACTACCATATTCGACCACCACGCATCGATGAACTTCATTCGGGGCAGCCTCGACATAATCGCCGATGTGTTCCGAAAGGCGGGCATAAACGGGCTGCTGTGCTTTGAGATGTCCGATCGCGCAGGAATCGAAACCATAAACGACCAGCTTCAGGAAAACATCGAATTCTGGGACAAGCATCGCAATGACAGGAACATACAGGGGATTCTCGGCCTGCATGCGAACTTCACGCTTTCGGAGAAAACGATGGAACTCATCTCGAAAGAGAAGCCAGAGGACATGGGCGTCCACATCCACTGCGGTGAGGACAGATACGATTTCGATTACTGCAGAAAGCTTGGTTATGCGGGGCCGGTGGACAGGCTCGATAAGTGGAACCTGTTGAACGAGAAAACGATACTCGCTCACGCAATACATTTAAGTGACAGGGATTACGAGCTCATCAGGGACAAAAAGCCTGTGGTGGTATCCAACCCGGAATCAAACGCCAACAATCAGGTCGGCGTCATGGACAGGGCAAAAATCCGGGAATTCGTCCTCGGGACGGACGGCATGAGCGGCGACATGGTGCAAACCATGAGATCGCTTTATCTCCTGGGCAAAGGGCACCTTGAGAACTTCACAGGGTTGCGGGAACTGTTCTTCGACAGGGCTCGCTCTGTCCTGCAGCGTTTCTTCCCCGAAAAAGGCGGCTTAAAGGAGGGAGCACCGGCGGACATCGCCGTGCTCGATTACATTCCGGTTACCCCAATCAACCTCGATAACCTCATAGGCCACCTGATATTTGGTGCGAAAAATGCACGCGCCTTCATGACGATAGCCAACGGCAAAATCGTCTATCACAACGGCGAATTCAGTTTCGTGGACGCTGAGAAAGCGAGGGAAGAGATAAAGGAGGCCGCCCGTAAGCTCTGGGATAGGTTCAGAGAGGCCTGAAGTCCAGACTCATAACGGCTCTGAGGAAAAACCTATCAATCCCATCGCTGGCCTAAATTCGATACTGAGCTTCATAAAATTCATTTTGCAACAATTCACACGGAGTTTTCCTGTTCCCTATCCAGAAGTTCCACCTTTGTTGAAAATTTGGGGCTTTGAGGCTATCATCTGCGATGCAATTGAGCGTCGCCACCGCGAGTAAATGCGTTATCTTCGCTCAGATGAGGACGATTGGTTGGGTTAAACTGATAGTCTCAAGGGGATGCAAATGCTTGAAGAAGCCAAAAATTTTGTCAGAAATGGCAGGATAACGAAAAAAGAAATATGGGAAAACATTTCCTTAAACAATAGGAAACTCCCCCGCAGATTTCTATTTGGGAAGCTGAGGAAGTATGTCAGGGATTTTCTGAGCAATAAAGCCATTGAACCGAGAATGGTGGGGATCGCCGGGATTAGAGGCGTGGGCAAAACCACCCTTTTATGGCAAATAGGTGACTTTGTGAAGGCCAACTTTAAAGATGTGGATGTTTATTTTCTAAGCATGGATATTGCAAGCGACTATGGTTTTGAAAGTAAAACGATCATAGAAGCTTTAAAAGAAGTCATAACTCCACAAAAGAAAACTGTTCTGCTGTTTGACGAAATACAATATACGGAGAATTGGTCTCTTATGCTGAAAATAATCTACGATAAATTTAAGCACTGTTTCATTACAGCCACCGGAAGCTCCTCTTTGCTAATCCATTCCACCGTGGACCTATCAACAAGGTGGAATCTGGAATCTCTTTATCCTCTCAGTTTTACAGAGTTTATAATGATCAAATCGTGGCTTAAAAACCGTAGAGGGAAAGGGATACTATCTCCCAAAGGGCTTAGTGAGAAACTGAAAGATGCCCTATTCGCATCGGAAAGCGCCGAGGAGGTGGTTTCAAAACTAAACAGAGTTGAAAACGAAATTCAGGAATATTTCGCGAAAATCGAAAAAGCCAAAAGAACCATGAAATGGCGAAACTGGGGAGGTTATCTCAGAGAATACATTTTCTACCACAACATCCCAAGATTACTGTTGATCGACGAAAGACATACCATTTTACTCAGAGTTTTCGATCTGCTTCATAGAGTGTTATATCAGGATTTGAGGGAATTTTACGAACAAAACGAAATTAGAAAAATATGGAGGCTTTTGAGATACATAGCCTTTTCGGATGAGATCAATAGGGAAAAACTATCTAAAGAATGGGGCATCACCAGAGGAAAAATTGATAACATAGTGGATAGCCTGATAAAATCCGAGTTACTTATGAGGTTTCCTGCTTACGGAGGCATCAAAACGAGGCTAAAAAGGGAAAAATTGTTCTTTGTATCCCCAACCATGAGATACGCAATTATCAACCTATCTTCCCCTACGGAGAAATTTCATTCCAAACTTTATGAAGACATTACCGCACTGTATTTGAAGAAAATTTTTAACGGGTTGGTTTTATATGGAGGGACGGCAGGCGACAGATCGCCTGATTTCATAGTAGAAATCGATGACAAAATCCTTCCAATTGAGGTGGGAACGAGCAAAAATGATGTGTCTCAGTTAAATTCAGTGAAAAATAAAAGATACGGATTACTTATAAAGCTCAATTCGGATAAGGTTCAGATAAACAACGATAATGTAATAATTCCTCTCAAATGGTTCCTTCTCGTCACCTAACCAGGTTGATGCTTGAAAAGGGGATTTGTCTGCGGCAGCTTCTTCTTTTCAAGGCCGCCCGTAAGCTCTGGGATAGGTTCAGAGAGGCCTGAAGTCCAGACTCATAACGGCTCTGAGGAAAAACTTATCAACCCCATCTCTGTGGGCGTAATTCACGACATAAGAAGAGATAAGCTTGAGGTTTAAGGAGATATTCCGAAACACTCTGTAACCTTCAACGCCGACGCCAAGCTCAAACCTCCGCTCAACGACACCCGTGAGGAAATTATCAGGAGGCCATTGCCCCACAGGTGGATACTCGTGAAGCGAGCCCTCACCCTTAAAGGTAACGGCAGCCATCGTCCAGAACTGCCCGTTTTTTAATTCAATGCAAAACCTTTCAAAATCAGCTCCAAGCGAATCGCCAATTGGCCTATCATGGAAAAGATAATTTGTGAAATGGCCTCTGTGGGTATATGTCCATCTCGTAGCGCCTCGATACTGAGCCTTTATCAGAGCCTCCCCAAAGTCTAAGTTCAACTCAACTCCCCATGCAAGTTTGCCTTTCTCACCACGCACCGAGATGTAAGGGTAATCATCTATAAGGAGCTCGCCAACCATATCCCAATTTCGACCGGTGTATCCTGCCCACAGATCCCAGAAAACATTAGACTCGCGGTCAAAAGGGGTCTCATTGAAAACCTGATAAGTGTAGTAGAGCGTGAGAGGGTTCAGATAATACGGGACAGGCAGCTGATTTTTGCCACCGTATATGACAGATTCTGCCCATCCAAAGCGCAACCCTCTGTTTTTGTCGGGCTTAACTTCAATCCCATGAAACGACAGATACCTGTTAGCGGAATCCATCGGATCAAGCATGCCCGTTCCGAAAACAAGCTCAGCATTCCACAACTTTTCGATGGATGCACGGATAAACCCCATATCCAGATATGTTCCGTTTGATGAGAAGATGAGCCCCATAGGGCCGATTTTGATGCTGTCGCGACCGAACTTAACCGTTAAATCGAGCCATTTGCTTGAATGGTGATAACTCACGAACCCTTTTTTAAATCCGCCCGCGAACACGCTGTTCCACAATTTGTCCGGATATTCAGGAAAACCAACTGTTTTGAGGTATGGCTGGAACCCCGCCGTCCATTTGCCATCAGAATAGAAAAACCCAAAGGTGGCCTCCCCACCGATAGCCGTATCCCCTTTCAAGAAAACGGCACCACCGTATATGTTCGGGGAGCCGAGTTTCAGGTGTAAAGGCTCAGCATTAAAGAGCTGAGCAACAAGGAAATATTTCAGGAAAACTATCACCTTATTCTCCTATACTTGGTGTGTCTCTCCTTTTTGCCTTTGTGGTGTTTTAGATTCTCTCCAACTTCAGGCATGGAGCTGCCGAAATTCCTGTTTGGCCTGTAAGAAGGGATAATTTCCATCATGTGGTAGATGATCTCATCCCTTCTAATGCCGTTTGCGAGTTCGTGGAGGCGAAAAACTTTTTCCATAAGTTCCTCATTCGACATTTTATGGTTCAATCTCGCTTTAAATATCTTGTGATGCTTTGTAGCCTCTGTGCCCTCCTCTGCCGTCAGCAACTCCTCAAAGAGTTTCTCGCCGGGTCTAACACCTGTAAAAACAATCGGTATATCGACATCCGGTTTGTAGCCCATCAATGTTATCATCTCGCGGGCGATATCGACGATTTTGACGGGCTCTCCCATATCAAGGACGAACACTTCTCCACCTTCCCCCATCGCGCTTGCCTGAAGGACGAGCAAAACGGCTTCAGGGATGGTCATGAAATATCGCTTCATATCGGGATGCGTTACGGTCACAGGGCCTCCATGCTGTATCTGCTCTTTGAAGATTGGCACCACACTGCCACGACTGCCCAGCACATTGCCAAACCGAACCGCAATGAACTTTGTATCTCCCATCTCGTTCAGGGCAAGTATTATCATCTCTCCAATCCGCTTGGATGCGCCCATTGCGCTGGTAGGGTTAACCGCCTTATCGGTGGAGATAAAAACGAACTTTTCAACACCTGAGTTTATGGCCGCCATTCCAACATTGTAGGTCCCTATGATGTTTGTCTTCACCCCTTCCTCCGGGAAAGCTTCTATCATGGGAACATGTTTGTAAGCGGCAGCATGAAATACCACATCGGGTTTGTGTTCCATAAAAACCGCCATCGTCTTTTCCCGATCCCTGACATCCGCGAGAACAGGCACAAACTCAACATTCGGGAAACGGTATTGAAGCTCCCTATGAGTGTCAAAAAGGCGAGTCTCATCGACTTCAAACAGGATAACCTTTGAAGGTTCAAATCTTGCTACCTGACGACACAATTCCTCGCCTATCGATCCCGACGCTCCTGTAACCAGAACTACTTTTCCCTTAAGAAACTTATTGACCATATCCATCTCAATGTATATCTGCTCCCTTCCAAGCAAATCGGCCACGGAAATGTCTCGAATATCCCGTATGTTAACCGTGCCATTCACAAGTTCTGCGATCGACGGCAAAATCTTTATATCAGTAACACCCGCCTCCCTCGAAAGATTAACAAATTCCCGAACATCCTTACCAGAAGCTGAAGGTATGGCAATTATAACAGAGTCAACATCTAAATCCTCTATCGCTTCTTTAATTATATCCCTGCCCCCGATAATTCTTACGCCATGTAACAATGTGTTCCATTTAGAAGGGTTGTCATCTATGATTCCAACTACCCTGAAATTTTTGCCATCTTTGATGAGACTGCGAACCAGCTGTTCGCCAGCATTCCCGGCTCCAATTATCAATATGTTTTTATGGTTCCCGTTTCCGTTTTGCCTGAATGCCTGAAAAGATCTGAAGGTGTAAGTCCCCAGCCTTTTGGAAAATCTCGCCAACCCTATCAGAGCCAGAGACAGAAGGAAATCTATGACAAATACACTCCTTGGTATAGAGGTAAGCATAAATGATCTTGTGGCAATGAAATCGTAACCCGTGTAAAATGCCATAGTGGCGAAAACATTTGCAACTGCTATCTGGAGGGCATCCCCGATGCTGGCAAACGACCATGAAATGTTGTAGAGCCGAAACATCCAGTAGATGGGCAGTTTTGTAACCACAGCTGTCATGTATATGATGGCGAGTATCTGGATGTAGGTGGATAAAGATGCTGGATCATCTTCAAATCTCAACAGGAAGGCCAGATAGATGGACAACAACAGGCTGATGACATCGGTTACGAGAAAGAAAATGTGCCTCGACCACGGGTATCTTCTTATATGCCATAGCAATTCCATAATTTCACGACCTAACTTAAAACCTTTCATGCAAACCACCTCCTTTTCACACAGAGCTATAATGCTAAGGCCCTCTTAGCAGCATCCACCACATATTTTGTCATCGCATGATAATTGAGCACAGAAATAGCAAGACAATCAATTCCAATCACAAATTTATATCCGAGAGCAAATTTAAATATTCCAAGAATCTATTTTTCAAAATCTATTTTTCAGCTTGGAAATTATAAAACATCATAGAAACAGTTCCAATGTTCTAAGATGCTCTCAATCAGGCTCAACAGCTCAGATAGATGGGAAAAGCAACAGATGAAGCTGAAGGAGGGAACTCTGAGTCATCTTATGAGATCAAAGTTCTCAGAGAGATAATGGATGTGGCTTAAAACCATAAAACACATTTAATCCATAATAAAATCTTTGAGCTATAACGATCTTCCATTCATAAGAAACCGCCTTTAAATCTTCGACTTAATGAGCCCCTCCCCAAGCTTTTCTCTAACATAATTAATCTCCTCCTGCGTTATGTTATTAAAGAAAGGTATTGCAATGGTTCTCGATGAAATATCTTCTGTTACTGGGAGATCCCCTCGTTTGTAACCGAACGTCTCCCTGTAAAACTTCTGGAGGTGTATGGGAGTAAAATACGGTTTTGAAGAAACCCCATGGGAGTTAAGGTATTCCATCAATTTATCCCTATCCACATGTTTTTTGACCTTAATAACAAAGACAAACCACGAAATCCTTGCCCAATCAGCAACAAAAGGGAGCTCAATTCCTTCGATGTCTTTTAATGTTTCAAAATACATTTCTGCAACTTTTTGCCTTTTCTTGAGGATTTCATCAAGTCTCAGCATCTGTGCATAACCAAGAGCCGCAGAAAGCTCATCCATGCGGTAATTGTATCCAAGCCGCACATGCTCAAGCCAGACCGGATTGTCACCTCGCCCTTGATTTATGAGACTTCTTGCAAGACGCTCAACTTCCGATGAATTTGTCACGATGATGCCGCCTTCTCCCGTGGTTATCTGTTTGTTTGGATAAAAAGCAAATACTCCGCCAATTCCAAGTGTTCCAACTTTTACCCATCTGTTCAATTTTTTACTGAAATATTCAGCTCCGATTGCCTCGCAAGAATCCTCGATAATCGGCAGGTTGTATTTTTCGGACAATTCGAGCAAGGGATCCATATCGACGGGATGCCCAAAAATGTGAACTGGCAAAAGAGCCCGAAGAACAGCGCCCGTTTCTTTGTTCCTTAGATACTGTCCATCGAATTCGTAATTAGCTTCAATGAATTCAACTGTCTTATTTGCGTCGATATTAAGGGTTTTCGGATCTATATCCACAAAAACAGGTTTCGCCCTCTCAAAAAGAATTACATTTGAAGAGGCTATAAAGCTGAAAGGTGAAGTTATAACCTCGTCTCCCTCTTGAACTCCAGCGATTTTCACAAGCACATGCAAGCCAGCCGTTCCACTTGAGACGGCAACAGCGTACTTAACCCCAAAGTATTTAACAAATTCCCCTTCAAAAGCTTTAGTCTTTGGCCCCATTGAAAGATATGGCGTATCAAGAACCTCACATACAATCTTTTTTTCAAGCTCGGTAATGTCTGGTCTGGAAAGTGGAATTTGCTTCATGATTTTTCCCTAAAATAAATTAAGTGTTTTTACCTGCCCCATACAGGCCTCAATAATATACTTATCGAATTCTTAACTTGAACGAACCATACATATAATGACATCCTTCAAATGAACAGCATTCTCCGTATCTGCACTATTTTTTTCTTGCGACAATCAATTAACTTCCCGATTCAGAATGTTAGCTGTTAGCCATTACTTTTTACACTTGAGAATACAAAGGCAAATAACAAGTCTCTAAATAAAAATCCTCTTGATAAAACAACAGTCTTTCAATCTATTATTTCCCTAACAAGCCAAAATGCTTCTGCTGCTTTAAGCCCTACAGTAGATCCTCTGAATGTAGCCAAAACTCTAAGAGTCTCCAATGACCTTGGGTGCGGAAATCCCTTCATTTGGGTTTTAATCATACTAGCGGCTTTAATCTTAATATCAATAAATTGTTCTATATTTATATAAACGTTAGGGGCAAATTGGTTATATTGAATTGGGAATGACCACTCGGTCTCTGACACAGTTTCGTAAGCGAGTATTTTTTTTATCCACGGATTTACCACGGGGCGAGCTGCAACAAGGCCCGCATGATGAGTAATACGATGGTCGATATGTATGTCTCCATAATGAGGTAAATAAAGAAGTGTAGGACGGATATCAATCAGAATACGTTTTATATCATCTGCAATTTTATATTGTGGAACACTGTCTAAAGCAGGAGCCGGATAATCCAGAAAGAAAGTTTTCTTGATACCAAGAAAATTGTGAACCCTATTCAATTCTATTCTTGTATCTGCTATCTCTTTAGGAGAAAAAACTTCGGCAATTCCTCTTGTAATTACAATTATATAAACATTGTCACCCTCAAAAACGTGCCGTGCGATAACACCTCCACATCCCAAAATCTCGTCATCAGGGTGTGGAGCAAGAACCACAATATTCACAGTTCCCCCTTTCTTTCTCTTTTTCTATCCTCTTCATCCAACAAAGAAAGTAAAATTTGCTCCAATTTCCTAACTTTTTTCTTAATACGCCTTATCTCATCGGAGCAATCGATCCCAAGCTTCACCCCAACTTTAAGTAATTCTTCAAGCTTTTTGTCTTGAGGATAAATTTCTACATCCTCTAACCATAGAGCTCCTTTTCCCGTCTGAACCAAATACTTGCCATCATCAACTGCAAGAATTCTTCCAGGAACACCAAGATATTTAGGATCCTTCTCCACTTTTGATTTCCAAATGATCAATTTATACTCTTTCACATATGTGTAAGCTCCAGGATAAGGATATGATGTTGCTCTTATTAAATCGTATATTTTTTCGGCAGGCCATTCCCAGTTTATATTGCCATCCTTCGGTTTTCTAACACCATAGTAAGTTGCAAGCTTCTCATTTTGATGAGATAAATTTAATATTCCATTTTTTAACATAGGTAGCCAGCGATCCAAAGCTCTATCAATAGCTATTTCTATTTTTTTCACAACATCTAATACATAATCCTTAGAGGATATAAAAAATGGTTCTTGAACCAATATAGGCCCCGAATCAACACCTCTATCCATAAGGAAAAAGGTGGCTGCACCTGGAGAATTTTGAAGGATTAACCATGCTATAGGGGCTCTACCGCGTCCATAAGGCAATAATGTTGGATGAAATCCTACACACCCAATTGAAGGTACACTCAAAAGGGAATCTTTTACAATCTGAGAAAGACCTATTACAAACAGAAGGTCTGGTTTTAGCCCACGTATAAAAGCTATAGTTTCAGGGTCATTAATGTTAATGAAACTTTTATAAGGTAACCCAAAATCTTTTACTATCTCCTGCATATTTACATAACCACTAACTTTCTTGGAAACCTCAGGCGCCAAACCCAAAACTCCCACAAGATTCATTTTATGTCTCAATAATCCCTCAAAAACCCTTTTTGTACTAAATACACTGCCCACCAATACTATTTTAGGGTTTTTTATAGTTTTCATATTCACCCTCTTACAATGTATTTCTCCCCATATAACAAAATTTTAAAGGTGAGAAAGATAATCTTCAAATCAAGCCAAAAAGAACAATGTTCCACATACCAAACGTCGAATTCCCACCGTTTGGCCCAGGGTAAATATCTATTACCATTAACTTGCGCCCATCCAGTAAGTCCCGGACGAACATGCAATCTTTTTAAAACCCTGCTATCGTAATCCTTTAACTGGTTTACGAGGGCCGGCCTTGGTCCAACTAATGACATATCTCCTTTAAGAACATTTACAAGCTGGGGCAGCTCGTCGATTTTATATCTTCTTAGCCAATAACCAATCCTTGTAACTTCTGGGTCATTGTCCATAACTTCTCTATTTTCTTCGCGATTTGTACGATTTGTCATTGTTCTAAATTTATAAATTTTGAAAATTTTTCCCATCCTACCTAAACGGTTCTGAACAAAAATAACTGGTCCAGAAGAATCCATTTTTATCATCAAAGCAATGAATGGAAAAACGGGAAATAAGAAGAACAAAGCAATAGAAGCGATAACCAGATCTAAAATTCTCTTTATATATTTACAATAAATCATGATGCTTTTTTACAATTTTAGCAGGGACACCTACAACAGTTACATGGGGAGGAACATCTTCTATAACAACTGCTCCTGCTCCTATTACGGACCAATCTCCTATACTTTTATATTGAATGACATCAGCTCCCATTCCAACAAAAGCACCTTTCCCAACATAAACTCCCCCTGCTACATGAGCCCCAGGATTAATATTTGCAAAATCGTCAATTACACTATCATGAGATATCGAAGCCGAAACATTCACAATAACATGGTTTTTTATAGTAGCATCCCCATTTACAACTGCTCCAGCAAATATCATGACTCCTCTACCCTCTATTCTGACATAAGGTGAGATATAAGCATAAGGAGAAATTGCATTAAAGAACCCAAAATTAAAGGATGTTAACCTCTCCACGATTTTCTTTCTAACTGTATTGTTTCCTATAGCGACTATTGTCTCAACTCCTTCAGGATCGACTTCATTTAACAACCATTCTATACTCCCTAATCTTTGAAAGCCTAAAATTTCTTTAATATTTTCTGCGTCGTCAACAAACCCCCAGAAACTTTCTAATCTTCCCTGATCCTTTAAAACTGTCAGAACTTCTTTTCCGTGCCCCCCAGCTCCAATTATAACGATTTTTCTACGCTGAGACTTCATTGTATACCTTTCTCCGTTGTTTTAAAATTCATTGGCTTTACTTCGGTTTCTAACCAAATATAAATGTCCCATCCCTTTTGTATTAAAAGTAAGATCTCAAAATCCAACCAATATACTCAAATAATCCCATGCCAACCATCATATTTAAATTTTTCCTCCCAAGAAATGGCATTTATACCATTAACTTGGGCCCAGCCAGTTATACCCGGTTTTACGTCATGCCTTCTCATCTGTTCTTTGGAGTAATAGGGTAAGTATTCTGGCAATAGTGGTCTCGGCCCAACTAAGCTCATATCTCCTTTTAGAACATTAAATAATTCGGGTAGCTCATCGAGACTCAATGATCTTAAAAATTTACCAAATTTTGTCAACCTCTTGCTATCGGGTAGAAGATCTCCATTTTTATCTTTCTCATTTGTCATTGTCCTGAATTTTATCATTTTAAATATCTTGCCTTTGTATCCCGCTCTATTTTGAATAAATATCACTGGCCAGCCCATTGTTACCAATATAGTTATTGATATAATCACAAAAAGGGGAAGCAAAATCACCAGACCAAATAAACTTACTGTGATATCGATTAACCCTTTTACCGCCAAATGTCTCATATGCTATTTAATTTAAGATTATCTTTTCAAATTTATCTACTATACCCTCAACAGTATTATTTTCCAACACGTATTTTCTGCCATTTAACCCCATTTTCACTCTTTCATCGTAAGATTTATTTTTAAGGGTGAGTATTGCATCTGCGATAGCTTTTGCATCTTCCGGAGGGACTGTAATACCAGCTTT
>JALVZN010000148.1 GCA_027037615.1 Caldifarciminota bacterium
TGGAGGATGAAAATACGAGTGTGAGAGTAGCAGCCATAAATGCCCTTTCTTCCCTTGGTGTTAAGGATGAGGATGCCATTCTGGAAATAGTTAAGAGATTGGAGGATGTATATCCTAATGTGAGGGAAGCAGCCATAAATGCCCTTTCTTCCCTTGGTGTTAAGGATGAGGATGCCATTCTGGAAATAGTTAAGAGATTGGAGGATGTAGATCCTGATGTAAGAGAAGCAGCTATAAATGCCCTTTCTTCCCTTGGTGTTAAGGATGGGGATGCCATTCTGGAAATAGTTAAGAGATTGGAGGATGGAGATTCTGATGCAAGAGAAGCAGCCATAAATGCCCTTTCTTCCCTTGGTGTTAAGGATGAGGATGCCATTCTGGAAATAGTTAAGAGATTGGAGGATGAAGATTGGCATGTAAGGAAAGCCGCATATCTGGCGCTTGAGGAGCTCTACCTTGGCAGGGGGAATGCCTGATGTTTTTGAACGACAGTCCGATACACAAAATTGAAAGGGATAAACTGAGGTTTGAACCGCTCGTCAATGCGCTACACGGGGTGCTTTTAGACAAAGGCATCACATCGCATTCGGCCTTCACAATAGGCATCTTCGCAGATTGGGGCATGGGCAAATCGTCGTTGATGAGGTTGCTCAAGGGCAGGCTCGATCTGTTCCCGAACAGGTTCGTTACGCTGGAGTTCAACGCATGGAGGTTTGAGGAGGAAGAGCGGCTGTTTGCACCCCTCATACTTATGCTGTCATCGGTCATCCCTGAGGATGCCGATGCCCTCAAAAGGGCGATCCGCATAGCATCCGACACCCTTAAGGGCATGGTCAACATAGCCATAGCTCGCTACACGGAAGGCATCCTCACGCTGCGCGAGATCAACCGTGTTGCCCGCTACCTGTCCGGCAGGCGGGAAGTCAACGAGCTACGACGCTACATGGACGACATCGAGCGGCTCATTCAGGCAGCCACACGCGGAGGACGCAAAAAACTCGTGGTCTTCATCGACGACATCGAGAGGTGCAACCCACCGGAAAAGGGTGTTGAGCTACTGGAAGACCTCAAGCTCCTCATGGATATGTCTCAGGTGGTGTTCGTGATAGGTGCGGACAGAAAGGCGTTTGAAGGTGTCGTTTCCAGTTTCTACGGAGATAAGATTAATGCCAGACGATACTTAGAAAAGTTCGTGCAGCTGCCAATATACCTGCCACCACACCAGACGAGCAGGGTCGCCGAAATCCCCATAGGCGATGAGACAGCTCAGGAGATAAACGCGCCGCCAGAAGTGGAGGAGCTGCGGTTCAAGAAGTCGGATTTCTACATACCCATCAATATGTTGCACGACACAGGAACGCTGTTTGTCCGACTTTTCAAACATATCGGAAGAATGCTCACCCACCCGATAGGGCACCACAGGGAGCTGAAACCGCTGATAACCCTGTTGAGGCGGATAGAGAAGTATGCCGACATGCAGGAGGATACTGCTCCAGCGGGCGACAGCGCACTCCTCAAAGCGCTCAGGTATCTGACATCCGAGCTCAGAAGAGCGTTCAGGATGCGCCATGAACGCATATCACACGACGAGGAATTCAACCAGGACATGGAAAAGCTTATCGGGACATTGAGGAAAAAGAGGAGATGGCTCAGACGGCACAACCTTAAAAATGTCGATGAAATAATCGAGTATCTGAAAGGGACCACACAAAATTTGGGGAAAATGTTATCGGAGCAGCAAAAAGCCGCTATCGAAAATCACCTTATCTCAATAGCGGAATGCGTCAGCAGACATGTCAAGGAGTACCTGAGAGACAAAAAACACCCACTAATGCGGGATATCAGGGCGCTGAGAAACAATCCAAGGAGATTCAAAAGGCTGTGGAACATGCTGCACTTCTACCTGATGATGTTTGTGCTGAGAGGAGACAACACATCGTCAGGCGCGGAAATAGACGATCGAATCGAAAAACTGAAGGCGATGTTAGAAAGTAGCGAAAGGGATTGCAAAAAAAACCTGTCGAATGTGGCGCTTGACAGGCTGACGAAATTGCTGGGAATTATCGGGATCCTCCCGGAAGTGACGGAATTAAACCACATAGACGATGTCTTTTACATCGAACAGCGTGTTGAGGAGCTATCAGAGAGCGCGAGGTCATCAAAGTCTATATACCTCAATCTGGTAGAGGAGCTTAAAAGTAGATTGCAGGACTGGAAGGTGCCGCTCGACGATGAGGATTTGATGGAGCTGATTTTTTTGCTCGAAACGACAAAATCGATAAAGTTCGATGGCCTTGAGATGGTCATGGAATACATGTTCCCCCACGAGAGCGGGGACAAAACGGTCGATCTGCTGGCACAGGTGATAGAGAGGAATTCCCTTTTGGGCAAAAAATACATCGACTGGAAATTCAACAGATTCCTTGACCTTTCTTATCGCGCGTTGGACTATGGATTTTTTGAGGGATGGAAATTTGAGAGAGGTGCTGACTTCACAGGTGCGACGGCTGTAAATGGAGTTTTCAGGAAAATCCAAATTGGCCCTAATGGAACGATCGACTTTACCGATGCGGTGCTTATGAATGCCGATTTTACAGGGGCAAACTTTAACCCTGAGGTCATCTTCAACGGTGCCGATCTCAGAGATGCCAGGTTTGTGGGAGCCTCTTTCGGCAAAGTGAGTTTCACAGATGCGGATGTGGAAGGCGCCGATTTCACAGGCATCAGCATGGGCGGAAACTGTTTGAACCTGCATACAGCAAGAAACTGGGACAAAACAATCATCAATGACGAAGAGACATGTCACAGAATAATCCAGAATTACAAAAAAGCCATCTATTGTGAAGGCGACCAGCAAACCATCGATAAGTTCCTGATGTTCTGCCACGCAAAGATGGCATTGATGAAAGGGAAAAAGTAGCTCACGCCTTTTGATTTTTCACGCCCTGCTTTAGATTTTTACCCACTCGGAGGTCGATATGCGATATTGTGAGGTAGTTCTGCCGGGCGTGCCAAAGCCGCTTACCTACTCGATACCAGCCGGTTATGATGCGGAGCCCGGCCAGCTTGTGCTTGTCCCGCTCGGCAACCGAAAGGCTTACGGCATAGTCACATCGCTTGATCCGTCCTTCGTGCCGAATGACACAAAGGACATCATCGAGATCGAGCCGCTTGTCGTGCCGCATTCGCTTCTCAAATTGGCCAGATGGATGTCGGAATACTACCTCACGGATCTGGGCCACACATTGAGGTTGTTCTTCCCGCCGGGCAGCCTCAGGATGGAGGTGCTCATGGTCAGAGCCGTCAAGCAGCCAAACGAGAGGTTAGACGACCTGCAATCGAAGGTCATGGGCTACCTGTTGCAGCGGCAGGGGCGCTGGGTGCCAATGAAGACATTGACCTCCGTATTCGGCAGCAATGTCCCAACGGTCATCCGCTACTTCCAGACGAAGGGCTGGGCCGAAATGCGGTATTTCATGAGGCGGCCGCGAAAAAAGGGCACTCAGGTCGAGAAATTCCTGCAATACGCCGCCTCCGTCGAGCTGCCCGTAAAGCCGTCACCTGAACAGAAGCGGGCGATCGAACTGGTTGCGCCGACCATCACCGAGCGCCAATTCGGCTCGTTCCTGCTGCACGGCGTCACAGGAAGCGGAAAGACATTTGTGTATCTTGAGCTTGCGAAAGTGGCGCTTTCGGCGGGCCGCAGCGTGTTGATGCTGGTGCCTGAGATCGGGTTGACCCCTCAGATCGCAGCACAGTTCATAAAGGCGTTCGGCGAACAGGTGGGCATCTATCACAGCAAGTTCACTGCCGCAGAACGCAGATGGGTATGGCGCAATGTCTATGACGGCTCAATCAGGGTGGTCGTCGGCCCGAGATCCGCCCTGTTCCTCCCGTTTAAGGACCTCGGCCTCATCTTAGTGGACGAGGAACACGATCCGTCATACAAACAGAACGACAGCCCTCCGCTCTACAATGCGCGAGATGTGGCCGTGGTGCGCGCCAACATGGAAAAGAGCGCCATCGTGCTCGGCAGTGCTACGCCATCGGCGGAATCGTATTTCAACGCCATGCGGAAAAAATACATCTACATCCCGATGCGAAAACGGGTCGTCGGGTATCACGCCCCCAAAATCACCGTCATCGACATGAAACAGGTTAGATCCGCCTCGCCGCTATCCATCCAGCTCCTCGAACAGATCCAGAAGACAGTTGCAGGCGGGAAACAGGTCATCCTGTTCCTCAACAGGCGCGGCTTTTCGCCCCACATCCAGTGTCTGGACTGCGGTTATGTGTTCAAATGTCCAAATTGCAGCGTGACATTGACATACCACAGGAAGGAGCGGAAGCTCATGTGCCATCTGTGCGGCTACGAGCTGCCCGCACCGGACACCTGCCCGCGATGCGGCTCCACGAGGCTCAAACCCGTCGGCACAGGCACCGAGAAGGTCGAGAACGAAATCCTCAAGGTGCTTCCAAGGGCGCGGATACTCAGGATGGACCTCGACACCACACGGAGCAGAAAGCACGCACACGAGGAGATTTACGAGAAGTTCAGGCGTCACGAGGCGGACATCCTGATCGGCACGCAGATGATCGTCAAGGGGTTCGATTTTCCGAATGTGGCACTTGTCGGCGTCGTGCTTGCAGACATCGGGCTGAATTTGCCGGACTTCAGGGCCGAGGAGCGCGTCTTCCAGCTGATCACGCAGGTCATCGGCAGGGCGAGAAGGGGCGGCCTCGTCGTTATCCAGACCTATTCCCCGAATTCACCTGCCATAACTTACGCCCTCAGAGCTGATTATCACGGGTTCATGAAGGAAGAGCTTGAGCGGCGGAAGGAATTCGGCTATCCGCCGTTCAGAAGGCTCGTCTCGATAATCCTATCCGGGAAATCGCTTGAGAAGGTCAGGCAGGCCGCCGACACGGTCTATGAGAAGCTCACGGGCGTGGAGGACGGGGATGTGGAGATCTATCCGCCGTCGCCAGCGCCGATCGAAAAACTCAGGGGCAAATATCGTTACAGGATTTTGCTTAAAGGCAGGGCGCCTTACGCAGCCCAATCAGTCATCCGCAAAGCTGAAATCAAAACCCCATCAAGCATCCACATCATGTATGATGTTGACCCGCTCGATATGCTCTAACCTCTTGGATGGCATTCCGCCAGCACTTTTTTCAGTCCTTCGAGATCCCTCCTTGTGTAAACCTCTGTCGTTGAGATTGATGCGTGGCCGAGCAACTCCTTTATCACCATGATGTCGCAGCCTCCGGCAAGCATGTGCGTCGCAAAGGTGTGTCTGAGAAGGTGCGGATGGAGCCGATAGCCAAGTCCTATCTTCTCGCCGTAGTCCTTCAAGATCTTCCAGAACCCTGTCCGAGACAGCTTGCCGCCCTTCGCATTCACAAAGAGGTAAGATGTGCGTCTTTTGGATGTCAACGCGGGGCGCGCCTTGCGGAGATAATCCTCAAGCGCCTTTGCAGCGTGATCGCCGAACGGCACCAACCGCTCTCTGGCGCCTTTCCCCTGACACCTCACTATCCGCTCGTCCAGATCCACATCTCCGAGCTTCAAACCCAACAGCTCAGACACGCGCATGCCCGTGGCATACAGGAGCTCCAGCATAGCTTTGTCCCGCATGCCTTTGGGCGTCGATGTGTCAGGCGCATTCAAAAGTTTATCAACCTCCTCGTAAGAGAGCGCATCCGGCACCCGCTCGACTTTCTCAGGATAATCCAGAAGCTCAGCCGGGTTCCTGTCGATGATCTTCTGCGTCACCAGATACCTGTAAAACGACCTCACCGCAGAGATGATTCTCGAAACCGTGTTCGATTTGAGGCCCTGCTTCTTCAAGTGCTCCACAAACCTGTCAAGCAACTTGATATCCACCTTCGACAGATCAGGCTCCACACCACTGGACTTCAAAAACTTCACGAACTTGCTCAGATCCACCCTGTAAGCCTTTGCGGTGTTCTCAGAATAGCCTCTAACCGACACAAGGTAATCGATGAACCGATTGACAACCTCAAGCAAACTATCCATGACTTAACACCTCCATTTGAACCTGAATGGTTTATGCAACAAATTTCGTCAAGGAGGAGGCCTGCCCATAGCTTCCTTCCCGTCAAAAGAGATTACTCCTTGCTCATGGGGATCTTAAGGCCGTGTTTTTTGGCCGTTTCCACAGCGATTTCGTAGCCAGCGTCAGCATGTCGAACGACGCCAATTCCGGGGTCATTTGTGAGCACCCGCTGCAACCGTTCGTCCATCTCTTTGGTGCCGTCGGCCACGACGACCATTCCGGCGTGCAGCGAGTAGCCTATCCCCACGCCGCCGCCGTGATGGAACGACACCCAGGTGGCACCAGATGCCACATTGAGCATGGCGTTCAGGATCGGCCAATCGGCGATGGCATCGGAGCCATCCTTCATCGCCTCTGTCTCACGATACGGCGATGCAACTGCACCGGTATCGTGATGGTCGCGACCGATGACGATCGGGGCAACGAGCTCGCCTTTGCGCACCATATCATTTATGGCAAGTCCGAACTCGGCACGCTCGCCCTGACCGAGCCAGCAAATTCGTGCCGGCAGGCCCTGCCATTTCACCTTCTTCTGAGCAAGCTCGATCCATCTCCTGAGATGATCGTCGTAAGGGAACAGCTCAAGCACCTTGCGGTCGGTCTTGTAGATGTCTTCAGGCTCGCCGGAAAGGGCGACCCATCTGAACGGACCTTTGCCCTCAGCGAACAGGTCGCGGATGAACGCCGGGACATACCCCTGAATGTCAAAAGCGTTGCTCACGCCGCTGTCATACGCAAGCCGTCTCAGGTTGTTGCCATACTCGAATGTGACGGCCCCCGCCTTC
>JALVZN010000149.1 GCA_027037615.1 Caldifarciminota bacterium
GCAAGGTCGCCCCACGCCACAAGGTCGATAAACAGGGTGTCGTCAACCCAATCACCGGTAGCCGATTTATACCTGCGAGACGAGGCCAGTCTCATCCTGGCCACAGCGCGCCCACTCGGAGTGTATCTGAGATCAGGGTCACGAGTGAGCCGCCCTGAAAGCACAACTATGTTCAGTTCGGGAAACCTTATATCCAATGTTAATCCCCCCTTCTGATTATCATTCCCCGCATAAAATTGCGGTTGAGGCGGAGTTCACGCCTCAGTTTGTCGGGCACGGTGGGATCAGCTTTAAACTGATACACCACATAATACCCTTCTTTTTTGTGCCTTATTTCATAGGCGAGAGTGCGTTTGCCCCACTCATCGATGTCCTCAATCTCGCCGTTGTTGTCAAGTATGATCTGTTTGAGCTTATCTATCGACGCAGAGATAGCCTCTTCTCCGATATCCGGATCGATTATCACCATCATCTCATATTCTCTCATCAATCTACCTCCTTGTTGGACCTGAGCTTAACTCAGGGGCGCAACTGCGCCTGTTTTGGGGCTTAAGTATAAGGATTGGTTATATTTCTTGACAAGTAAAACTGCACAGCATAGCGCAATGCACATCGATGGCAGGTTGAAACCTTATCACAATATGGGCAAACGAGGTATGGGAAAAACAACATTTTCAAAAGGGAGTCCATGAAGCCATCCACCTCTCTTTGACCATAAAATGACAAATCGTTAAAATTTCATAACTATGAAATGGACAGCTGATAAAGTAAGAAAAACATTTCTGGATTTTTTCAAGGAGCGCGGTCATGTAATCGTGCCGTCATCACCATTGCTTCCGAAAGGCGACCCGACGCTGCTTTTCACGAACGCCGGAATGAACCAGTTCAAGCCGTATTTCCTGCGAATAGTGGAACCACCTTTCACACGCGCGGCATCATGCCAGAAATGCATGAGGGCAGGCGGGAAACACAACGACCTTGACAATGTCGGGTTCACACGCAGGCATCACACCTTCTTCGAGATGCTCGGCAACTTCAGTTTCGGCGATTACTTCAAGAAAGAAGCGATCACATGGGCATGGGAACTTCTGACAGATGTGTATGGACTTGAGAAAGAGAAACTCTGGGTAACGATATTCCGCGACGACGATGAGGCATTCTACATCTGGCGTGATGAGGTCGGCGTGCCTGAAAATCGGATAATCAGGATGGGCGAAAAAGACAACTTCTGGGAGATGGGCGAGACAGGGCCGTGCGGGCCATCGACCGAGATTCACTACGATCTTGGCCCGGAAATAGACCCCAACCAGAAATCCGTCAGAGAGGAGGGCGAACGTTTCCTCGAACTGTGGAACCTCGTTTTCACGCAATACAATCGGCAGCCCGACGGATCACTTGAGCCATTGCCCCACAAAAACATCGACACAGGCATGGGGTTAGAGCGAATTCTCGCTGTCCTTCAGGGCGTTGACTCAAACTATCACACCGACCTGTTCATGCCGCTCATTCAGGAAGTGGAGCGGATAACCGGGGTGAAATACAAACCCGACATCGAGGGAGCGCCACATCGCGTCCTTGCCGACCACATTCGTGCCCTTTCGTTCGCCATCGGAGATGGCATTTACCCGTCCAACTTCGGCCGCGGCTATGTGCTCAGGCGGATACTGAGGCGGGCGCATCGTTTCGCTCAAAAATTGGATGTGAATGAGCCCATCCTTTATCGACTTGTGGGCGTTGTGGCCGAGATAATGGGCGACACTTACCCTGAAGTGCGGCTCAAGAAGACGGAGATCGCTCAGATCATCAAATCCGAAGAAGAACGGTTCATAAAGACCATCGCGCGTAACATCCCGAGACTGCTTGAAGCGCTCGACAGGGCAAAGGAGACAGGCGTCCTGTCAGGCGAGGACATATTCAAACTCTACGACACATACGGCCTGCCGCTCGACCTCATAGAGGATTATGCCAGCGACGCCGGCGTGGAAATGGACATGGACGGATACAACCGCTACATGGCCGAGCAGCGCG
>JALVZN010000150.1 GCA_027037615.1 Caldifarciminota bacterium
GATCACATCGCCTATTCCATCAATCTGGCATGGCAGCCAAATGCAGAAGCGTTTTTCTTCGAGAAATTCCTTAACCGCATCCCGCCTGACCAGTGGCACGGCCAACTGGGCGCCGTGCGGATTCCAATACTAATTGGGCTTGTGATTGCATGGATTGCCATATTCTTTTCGATATTCAAAGGACCCAAGCTTACAGGTAAGGTTGCTACTGTTCTGATGATCACCCCGCTTATTATCCTCGTGATAATGGTCATCAGAGGATTAACCCTTCCTAACGCTGTGGAAGGACTGAAATTCTACCTCACCCCTGACTTTTCCAAATTAAAGAACCCTCAGGTCTGGCTTGACGCCTACGGACAGATATTTTTCACGCTGAGCCTTGCAATGGGAACTCTGATCGCTTATGCCAGTTACAATCCCCCGAATAACGAGATAAACAACAACGCAGTGATAACAGCTCTCGGCAACTCAAGCATATCGTTTCTTGGCGGCTTCGCCGTCTTCAGCATCCTCGGATTCCTCGCTTTCACGCTTGGCAAACCTGTTGACGAAGTTGTGAGATCTGGTATCGGCCTCGCTTTTGTAAGCTATCCAACTGCCATATCCAAACTTCCGGGCGCACCTTTGTGGGGTGTGCTGTTCTTCTTCATGCTGCTCAACCTTGCTACAACATCGGCTTTCTCTCAGATCGAAGGTATCGTTGCAGGAGTGAAAGATAAATGGAAAATATCGAGGACACCTGCGCTGGTGTTAATTAGCCTCGCATCCTTCCTGATAGCGATAATTTACACAACGCAGGGTGGATTTTACTGGCTCGACATCATCGATCACTACATATCGGCCTTTGGACTCACGCTTGTCGGTCTCATGGAGGCTGTATTGATAGGCTACATCTACGGCACATCGAAGATCAGGAAAGAGGTCAACGCTGTCTCTGAGATCAAAATCGGTATATGGTGGGACATATCGGTCAAGATCATCACTCCGATAGTTCTCATCGTTATCCTTGTCATGTCCATAATTGAACTGTTCCAGCATGGCTACGGTGGATACCCGGCCAATACCATAATAATCGGAGGCGTGGTCTATCTTGGAGGACTGCTTCTGGCGATAGTGTTGTCGATCTTAAAGGGCAAGGAGGAGTGATATGCCGCTTTCCGCATGGATAATGTTCTTTTTCGGTGCGATAGTGCTGTGGGGAGGCTTGATCTATTTCGCATCGATCGCCTTCAAGTCGAGACAGAAATAACGAATTTGTTATGGATGAACCATTTGTTTATCGAAATTCATTGTTAAGGTGTGTACCCTGTTTTATTTTTCCCGGTTTTAAGACGCAATTTGTTGAAGATTTAATTCATTATTGCAAAACAAGGAGATGAGCCATGAAAGAGGTGAAAATTGGCATTATAGGCTTCGGCACAGTGGGGCGTGGATTTGCAGAGATTTTGGTTAACAAAAAATCTTACCTTGAAGAAAAATACGGATTTAGCTACAAAGTGGTTGCAATTGCAGACCTTGTATGGGGTAGCGTTCACAATCCTGATGGAATAGACCTGAAAAAAGCCTTACAGCTCGTTGATAACGGGCAGAAGATAGTGGAGCTTGGGGAGACTGGTTGGGACAGCCTGAAAATAGTGCATGAGAGCGAGGCAGATGTGATTGCCGAGGTCACCCCGACCAACCTGCAAACCGGTGAGCCTGGAATAACCCACATCCGCGAAGCCCTGAAGTCAAGGAAGCATGTGATAACCACGAACAAGGGGCCAATAGCCCTTGCCTACGACGAACTCAAGGCCATAGCGGATGACATGAAAATTCAGCTAAGGTTCGAAGGGACGGTGCTTGCTGGCACGCCAGCGCTGAACCTTGCTCTCGGGCCTCTTGCTGGAGTGCACTTTGAGGAAGTGCGCGGGATTGTGAACGGAACTACCAACTTCATTCTGAGCAACATGGAGAGCGGGAAATCATACGAAGAGGCGCTAAAAGAGGCACAGCGGCTCGGCTACGCTGAGGCCAAACCTGATGCGGATGTCGAAGGGTGGGACGCAGTGGCCAAAGCGGTTATACTCGCCAACCTCCTTTTTGATGGCCACATCAAGCCCTCGGATGTCGAGCGAGTGGGCATAACCGGCCTGACCGTCGAGGACATTGAAAAGGCAAAGAAAGAGGGCAAACGTTGGAAACTCATTGCTAAGGTGTGGCGTGAAGATGGCGTTGTCAAAGCGAAAGTGGCGCCTGAGATGGTCGGCCCGGAGGATTTCCTCTATCATGTCACAGGTGTGACCAACGCACTCACCTTCAAGACAGACCATCTCGGCGAGGTGACGATAGTCGGTCCGGGCGCGGGTAGAATTCAGACAGGACATGCCCTGTTGGCAGACCTGATCGAGGTCTCGAAACACCTTTGATTGATATCCGAATATACCAAATGCAGGCGATAAAGAGGGGTTAAATGCCCCTCTTTTTATTTTTTGAGGTTTTATTTGTGATGCTTCTCGGTTAAGGGACTCACAAGCTTAAATCCTTTTATGAAGGGATTTTCTATTTTTGGGGACATGTTTTCGTTTGGTCTTAATATGGATCACAGCTTTCTTTTGCTATGGAGTGACCTGATGTCTTTCTCATCGCACCTGAAAAAGCTGTGGGAAAGAAGCTGTATAAGGTATTGCTCCGCCGCGTATATCACGCATTTTACTACTTGCTTTTTCTGGAAAAAATTGTAATTTTCTTTAAAATTTAAAAATATAAGGAGGAAATTATGGAGTTAAAGAATATATTGCTGAAAATTAAAGAGGAGTTGCCAGGAGCAATTGCTTTGGGCATCATAGATGTACAATCAGGGCTGCCTCTCTCTGGTGTAGCCTCATCAGAACTTGATTTAGAGACAACGGCTGCTTATTTTGCAAATGCGCTCTCAAGCGTTTTAAAAGCTACTAAAGTCGTGGAAAAGAATAGTGAACTTGAAGAAGTTATGGTAGTTACTAAAAACTTTGTAACGCTTTTTTTATTTGCCAGAGAGATCTATGCTCTTGGAGCAACAGTGCCCTCTGACGTTCAACTTGGCTTGATAAGAGCTGTGATGAAAAAGTTTCTTCCTGAGATCGAAAAAGAATTGCCATAATTTGCTTTACAAGTTGAGGAGGTAAAAATTGAGGAACAGAGAAGAGAATAAGAAGCTATACGTTGCTATACTTGCTGCAGGCCAATCAAAGAGGATGAACTCCAAGATAAGCAAAGTTCTGCATCTGCTTGCAGGGCGCCCACTTCTCAGCTATGGCATAGACATAGCCCAATCGCTTAATCCTGATGAGATCTTCGTCGTGGTGGGGGGACCGCATAAGAATTCCGTCATAGAGAGGTTTAAAGACGCTGGCGTTACCTTTGTGGAACAGGCTGAGCCACGCGGAACAGGTGACGCTGTGATGACCGTCAAAGATCATGTTGACCCGAATTCTGACCTTTTTGTCATCCCCGGAGATGCCCCTCTCTTGAAGAAAGAGACAGCGCGTAGCCTCGTCGATTTCCACAGGGGGCGCGGCGCTATCGCGACCGTCCTCACAACTGAGCACCCTGAACCGCACGGTTACGGCCGAATTATTAGATCAGTCGGCGACAGGATAATGATGATCGTCGAGGAAGCAGACGCTTTTCCTGAAGAAAAGGCCATCAAGGAGATCAACTCAGGATTTTATGTCTTCGAGAGCGAATGGCTGTTCAAATGGTTGGCCGAGATAAGGCCCGACAACCGCCAGAAAGAATACTATCTCACGGATGTCATCGAAATCCTGCAAAGGCGGATAGGCGGTGTTTATGCCTACAAAATCGAGGACTGGCGCGAGACGATCGGCGTCAACACGAGGAAGGATCTCGCCTCTGCCGAGAGGATCATGCAGGAACGGATAATTAACTGTTGGACAAAGAAAGGAGTCACATTTGTCAGGCCTGAACAGGTCTATGTCGAATACGATGTTGAGTTACAGGAAGATACTCTGATTTACCCTTTCGTGGCCCTTCTGGGAAAAACCAGGATAGGCCATGACGCTGTGATCGGCCCCGGTGTGATATTGAAGGACGAAGAAGTCAAACCGGGAGAAGTGATATGGCAGAAAAAATAGACAAAAGAACCATCCAGAGGATAGCTGAGCTTGCAAAACTCAGCCTCAAGGATGACGAACTGGACAGCATGCAGGAGCATTTCACTAAAATGATAAAAAACTTCCAGAAGCTGCAAGAGCTGAATCTTGAGGGTGTGGAGCAGCTTGTAAATCCGCATGAAGGGCTACAGAGGATGAGGGAGGATATCCCAGCCAGCGGCGTGGACAGGGAGGAAGTCCTGAGCGCAGCGCCTGACAGAAAGGATCACTTCTTCCGCGTCCCATCTCCTTTGAAGGAGGTTCGCAAAAAACAATGAAGATCGCCATCATAGGGTTAGCTGGAACAGGTAAATCCACTCTCTTTCGCATCCTGACAGGTGTCAACGAGGGGCGACAGCGGGGTTATACATCCGGCGTTGGGGTGGCCGAGATCGAGGACCCACGCCTTTACCGCATCGCAGAGTTTCACAAATCGAGAAAGATAACCCGTCCACATGTCGAAATTCATGATTTTGATGGCTTTGGCAGGTTATGGAAGGAGCAGAAGGCCGGCGAGATCCAGAACCAGCTTCCGGGATTTGATGCGCTTGTGCATGTAGTCGGCGGTTTCGAGCCGCACGATCCCACATCGGATTTTGAAGAGATCGACATGAGGCTGATACTCGCAGACCTTGCCGTGATCGAACGCTCAATCAAGAGGCTGAAGAAAGAGGTCAAAGCTCACAAGGGTGACCCTGTGACTTTCCAAACCCTGAAGAAGCTGGAGACATCGCTCGCCGCAGGCAAAGGGGTCTCGGAGGTCGAACTGACAGAAACGGAACTCAAGTCCATAAAGGGATTTGGGTTTCTTACGGCCTTGCCGCGTGTTGTCGTCATAAATATCCCCGAGGATATGATAGGACAGCGCCTTGAGGAATTTGAGGAACTGATGAGAGACAGGTCAATAAGCTACATCTACGCATCCCTGCCGGTTGAGGAGGAGATCTGGCAACTTCCGCCTGAGGACAGAATTGAGCTTTTGAAAGAGTATGGGCTTGAGGAGCCCTTGCCGTCGAGGCTTTTCAGAGCGTTGCTCAACGCCCTGAACTATATCACCTTTTTCACGGCCGGCGAAAAAGAGGCGAGGGCGTGGTTGCTCAGGAAAGGCTCCACCGCCGCTCAGGCCGCCGGAAAAATTCACACGGACATGGAAAAAGGCTTTATCAGGGCAGAAGTCTATACATACGACGATCTCGTCAAATATGGTTCCGAAAAAGCTCTGAAGGAGAAGGGACTTGCAAGATTGGAGGGACGGGATTACATTGTAAAAGATGGTGACATTTTGCTCATAAGATTTTCAAAATAGCATTGAAGCTTAAGGGTTAGCGTGTTAAGATAATCATCAACTGAACTAAATGTTTGGCATCGAAAAAAAGGAGGTTACCCATGCCCGTTAAAATGCACTTTAACTGGAAGGATATACCAAGAGCAGCTCGTTTCGGATTTAGCGCCAAAAAGATATGGGTTATGGTCGAAGGCCTTTTCATCTCATCGATAATTTACGCCATCCTCTCATACATCGCATTGCTCGTCTCGGGCGATGGCCTTGCGGAGATATGGAGAAGCTACCGATTTATCCCGACGCCCTCCATAAGTGAGCTATCGATACTCGGTGCTATCATCCAATACATCGCCATATTCATTTTTGTGCTCATCAACTTCTTCTACGGGGTCGCTGTCTC
The DNA here is from genome assembly GCA_027037615.1 of Caldifarciminota bacterium. Classification (GTDB taxonomy): domain Bacteria; phylum Hydrothermota; class Hydrothermia; order B15-G9; family B15-G9; genus WGAI01. Next base: position 5,816 of record JALVZN010000150.1, read on the forward strand.
AAAGATAACATTCGAGCAACTCAAGGGAGATGAATTTTACGAGATATCCAAGGCGCGCAAGTTTGCGTTTACCACCGGGAAAGCCGTTTTGTGGACACCAATTTCCATAATTTTGATCATTCTTGCGATACTTGCTCTGGGCGTAATAGTCGGGTTGATCGGAAAAATCCCGTATTTTGGTGAACTTTTCCTTTTGCTGTCATCGGTACCAGCTTTCTTCGGCGTTCTGCTGATAGTCTATCTGGTGGTGGCTCTTGTGTTATCCCTGTTCATATCCGCTGCCATCATTGGCGCCACCAAATCCGATACATTTGACACACTTTTTGAGGTCTTCTCCACTCTGAATGAACAGAACTGGAGGTTCCTCGGATATGAGGCCCTGCTGTTCGGCGTGATACTGGTTGCAGGAGCGATCTGGATCTTTGCGATAGGGCGCGCACTCTACATAGCTCACACCGTTTTGGGCGCTGGATGGCTCATGGGTCAGAAATACATCACGCTCGAGAAAATCGCTCATTACTACCTGAGCGTGCCTTCTTTCATGAGAGAACTGCCAGTTTTCAGGTGGTTTGCCAATCTGACCTCTGTGTCAAGCATCCTGAACCCGCCTTATTCCCTGCCCGACGCCAACATAGTCATGCAAATAGTGGGCGTTATCTTCGGAATTCTCCTCTATGCGATTGTTTTCATGGGATTTGGCTACATGCTCTCCATGTTCTGGGTGGGTAACCTTCTCGGTTATGTGGTTATTACGCTCAAGAAGGATGACCTCAACTTGCTTGAGCAGAAGGAGGAAATCGAAGAGGTGACGACAGAATCGGTTGAAGGTGAGAAGGAAGAGGAAGAGAAGCAAACTGAGGAGAAGCAGGAGAAAGAATGAGGGACAGCCTTGGCATAGAATTGGCCGGAAACGAACTCCGCTATGTCCTGATAAGCGGAGGCAGAGTGACCAAAGCGGAAGCATTCTCGAATTTACCTTTTGATGAGGCGATTTCCGCTATAAAAGACGAAACAGGCTGGGAAAAGGCGTGGCTTACCGTTGCATTGCCCGAATTCCACGCCAGAAAACTTCCTTTTAAACCGGATCCCGACATCGTCTCATTTTACATGCAATTTCAAGATACAGGCGATTATCGGTGGCAGGTGCGTGGCGAATACTTTGCATTTGCTCCAAAACACGCTATAAATCTGAATTACGATTTGCTGGCACACAACGGCATAACACCGCTTGCGGTCGAAATATCCGGATTTTCGGTGGTAAGGACATTTATGGAGAACTATCACGAACTCAGCGATGATAATCTGGTTCTTGTTTACCTCACACCAGTAGTCAATTTCATAACATTCCTTAAAAACGGCGAGCTGGCGCTCAGTGTATCTCGACCTCCGAGCGAAAAGAGTGAGCTCATTATTTCAACGATACTTTCGCTGGCCGATGTGGCATTCAACGCTGCTAATTTTGCACTTTTCGCAGGTGGTGAAATCGAGTCGGCCAGAGACTTGCTTCAGGCAATGAACAACGCTACCCCAAAAGTATCTACTGACCTGATCAACCCATTTCGCAAGGTCAAAGCCATAAACATGAGTCAGGAAAAAGCAAACAAGTTTATCGGGGCGCTTGGTGTGGCCTTGAGGAGTTAAAGCCCAGGAGGGAAAAAATTGCTCGATTTTGATTTTAAACCACTTGAAGAAGAAGCAACCCCCGAAAAGGGGGACAAAAGGCTTAGGTGGGGAACAGTGCTCATAATAACCCTGACTCTTTTAACCATGATCTTCGCCTACCTCTATGTCGCTACTCTTCAGAAACTTGAGATGGACAGAAACAGGATTCAGGAACTTCAATCCATAGTTGAAAATGAAACCTTACGAGATTCTACTTACTACGAATTCAATCCTCGCATTTTAAGACTAAAAGGGATTTTGGGAGGCCCAAAACAAACCAGTGTGATACTTGAAGATGAATGGCAAAGGAGTTATGTTCTGACCCATAACTCAATAATAGCGAACTGGAGGGTGGTTGTTGATGGCGATAGCGTCTGGTTCGAGTCACTGGAAAACGGTGAAAAAATCCCAATCACTGGAGGCGAGTAATATGAACTTGCATAAACACACAAAATTTATAACAACGGCCTTTATTTTGAGCGTTTTGTTATGGTGTAACACACTTCCAGCCAAAACGCTGTATATGAGAACCAAAGAAACCCCCGATGGCATCGACATCATATTTGCAACCACAAATGCCAAAGTATATAAGCTCGGAAATTCGATTGTGGTGGATGTGCATGGGCAGCCCCCTGAGATCAGGCCCCCAAGGAGCAGGAATGTTGCAGGTGTCAGCATAAAGGTGGAGGATTTCAGGCCGCAGGGGTTCGATTTTATCAGGATAGCCGTAGAACCGCCGTTCCCTTACAGCTATAAGGCCAAAATTCTGGGGAATTCCTTAATCCTGCATATCAAATACCCCAAAAAGATAATCACAAAGCAGTCCGCGCCCAAACAAAAATATGGCGCATCTCGCAAAAATAGGCCCACCAAAAAGTCAAAAATGGGAGCTACCACAGCAAGAGGCACGGTGGCTATAACTCCGCCCACTCCTCCACAGGTAAAAACGCCGACGCCCAACCAGAAGCCGCAATCTAAACTCACATTTGTAAGTGAGGACTCCACAGGCAAAGTCGTGAAAGTGGAAATAATTGGGGCCAGGGCGGACGCTATTCGTTACGCATACGAACTTGCGACAGGAAAGCCTCTACCTATACGAGGCACATGCCGCATCTTTATACCTGAAGGGGTTGTGACGGTCGATAGCCTGCGGAAACTCATCGAGGCAAACCTGATAAACTGCGAACCTGAAGATACATCCATCAACAAATAAGCTTTGTCTGTTCTGAACGCCAATAGCTGACTTGCAATTTTTATGTGGGTGATTGTAAGTTTTTAATACCTCTTAGTTTTTTTCGCATGGACTTTGCCACATATGTAACCTTGCGGAGGTGTCCCTCAAATCCTTCCCGATTGAGTAAGTCATCGGCTAAATGCGAGAATGGCCGTTTAACCTGACAGATTGATCCTATCACGGTATATCATGACAGGAGAATTCGTTTGGCATGTGTCATGTTGACAGTTTTGGGGACTATCACATAAACTACGGCTCAAAAGCAGGAGGTGAATTATGTCCGTATATGCTACCATCGATATAGGATCCAATTCTGTGCTGGTGTTTGTGGCCGAAAAGGATGAAAGGGGTAACTGGAAGACTCTCGTTGAGAAGGCGGAGATTACGAGGTTGGGAGAAGGTTTAAAAGCGACCGGTCGCCTGAGCAAGGAGGCAATGGAGCGCACTGCAAAAGCCGTTTGTGATTTTGCAGCACTTGCGCGTGATCTCGGCGCCGAGAAGATACTCGCCGTCGGCACAATGGCGTTGAGGACTGCCTCAAACAGCGACGAATTCATCAAACTCGTAAAAGAGATGTGCGATGTCGATGTTGAGGTCATCCCCGGTGAAGAGGAAGCGCGCCTTTCCTTCCTCGCAGTCAAATCCGGGCTCAAAACCCCTGCTGACAGGGTGGTTGTAATCGATGTGGGGGGCGGCAGCACGGAGTTCATTTTCGGAAAAGGGGACGAGATTGAAAAGAAATTCAGTTTGAACATCGGCGCAATCCGTTTCACGGAGGACTACCTGAAGCATGACCCGCCCGAAAAGGACGAAATCAACGCCATGCTATCCGCAATCGAGAATGAGCTTGGCGACCTGAAAGTCGATTTTCAACCCGATGCGCTTCTCGGCATAGGCGGAACGATCACCAATCTGGCGGCGGTCAAGCATAAAATGGAAAAGTATGATCCTGAGATCGTTGACGGCACTGAGCTTACGCTTCAAGAAGTCGAGGATATGCTGTGGAAGTTCAGCTCGATGACCGTTGAAGAGCGCAAAAAGATACCGGGGTTACAGCCCAAGCGTGCGGATGTCATAATTGCCGGCACAGGCATCGTTTACACCATCATGAAAAAACTCGGATTGCCGAAGCTCACGGTCAGCGTCAGGGGAGTAAGACATGGGTTGATGTTTGACAGATTTGGAAGGTGAACATGAACGGGCTACGCACGGCCTTGTTGCTTTCAATTCTGGCGTATTCCCTGCCCGCATTTGCCCAACCCACACCACCTGAAGGATTCCCATCGAAACCGATAACCATCGTTGTCCACAGTAAGCCCGGCAGCGGCATAGACATAGCGTCCCGATTGGTTTCACGGATAGCGAAGCGGAAGTTTGGCATTGACATGGTCATCGAGAACCGACCGGGTGCCTCTGGCCTCGTCGCAATGCGCTATGTGCTGTCGAAACCCGCAGACGGATACACGGTGCTCGCCCTAACAAAATCCTTTGTATCAACCACATTGATAACGCACGAAAAGGTATCTCTGGACAGTTTCTACCTCATCGGCTCGATGATGATCGACTATGAAGCCCTGATAACGAACAGGAAATCCGATGTGCGAACGCTGCCGGAAATCGTTGAAGACGCAAAGAAGAAGCACGGGCATCAGATCTGGGTTGGGCCGCTTGTTGGCGGCGTCGATCACATAATGGCGATGAAGAGCTGGGATGTGCTCGGCATCGATGCCGTTTGGGTGCCTTACGAGAGCGGCAGCGACGCAATGATGGCACTGTTGGGCAAGCACGGGAAAGTCTATGTCGGCAACCCCGGCGACATCTCCGGCAAACCCGACCTGATGGTTGCGGCAGTGGCGGCTCCACATCGACTCCCGCAGTTCCCCGACGCACCCACTTTCCTCGAATACGGCTACAACCTCCCGCGCGAAATCATCTGGCGAGGGTTCGCTTTGAAAAAGGGCACACCCGAACCGATAACGAAATACATCGAGGGCGTATTTGAAGCTGTGGCAAAGGATTCCGAATGGATCAAGTTCGTTGAGAACAACGGGGCTGTCCCCGACTTCATTCCGCATGACGAGTTCGTGAACATGGTCCACCGTGAGAAGGAGGAGGCCAGAAAATATCTGCAGAAGGCAGGCATTATCACCACCGATAAAGCTGCCGGCAGGAGAAACCTGATAATTTTCGTGGTGGTGGCAGTCATCGCCCTCCTCATCTATCTGGTTATGAACCCTCGATTTCCGCAGCTCCGATATGGACGCACAGTCTTTCCCTACATCCTCGTGGTGCTCTCAATCTTCCTGTTCCTTGTGACATACTCGTTCCCGCGCGGGAAGCTTTCAGGTGCCGTTGGCCCGGCTATTGCGCCTCGCCTATGGCTCGGTGGCCTGTTTATCTTCGGCCTGTGGGTGCTCGTTCAGGAGTTGAGGGATAAGACCCCGCCATCGAAATTGCCCGGACGAAAGAATGTCATGCTGATGTTCGCTTCTGTGATAGCTTACATCGTGTTAGGCCAGATAATCGGATACTTCCTGACGACAACGCTTTTCATCTTCGGCGCCTCGCTGTTACTCGGCTATCGAAACATCTGGATCGCTGCGTTGAATGCCATCGGATTTGCGCTTTTCGCATACATCGTGTTCTATCGTGTTCTCGGAGTGCCCCTTATGGTGGGTTATCTCTTTTAAAGGAGCGGAGAAATGGGAATTTTATCGCATCTGATCAACGGATTTGCCGTAATACTTGGCTTTAAGCCACTTGCGGTCATACTCATAGGCGTGATAATCGGCATCTTTGTCGGTGTCATTCCCGGATTATCGCCTGCGATGGGGGTGGCGCTCCTCGTGCCGTTCAGCTACGGACTGGACCCGTTGACGGCGCTCATACTGCTCGTCTCGGTCTATGCGTCAGCCAACTACGGCGGAACGATAACGGCAATTGCGATAAACACGCCGGGCACACCTTCGGCGATAGTCGCATCGTTCGACGGTTTCCCGCTGACAATGCGCGGAGAGGCCAACAAAGCGCTGTTTGTGTCGCTCGTGGCCGCCACATTCGGCGGAATGCTTGGCACACTGGTGCTAATCCTTTTCTCACTGCCGCTTGCAAAGGTGGCTCTCGCCTTCGGCCCGGCTGAATACTTCGCACTTGCGGTGTTCGGGCTCACGATAATCTCCTCGCTTTCGACGGGCAACTGGGTCAAATCCCTTGTCGCGACATTCATTGGGCTGTTCCTGAACACGATCGGCATGGATCCATTCACGGGCTATCAGCGGTTCACATTCGGGGTTCCTGAGCTGTCGGACGGGCTCGGTTTCATACCTGCCCTGATCGGCCTGTTTGCGCTCGGCGAGATCTTCTTCCTGATCGAGAAAGGCATCTCCGAGAAGGTTGACATCGGGGAGATAGCGAGCAAGCTGCCGGGTATCAAAGAGATCAAAAAACTCATCGGAACGATAACGAGGGCGTCGATCATCGGCACGATCATCGGCGTCGTGCCGGGTGCAGGCGCCACAATCGCCGCATTCATCGCATACAGTCAGGAAAAAAGGCTGAGCAAGCACCCTGAGCAATTCGGAAAAGGTGCAGTGGAAGGAGTTGCCGCAGGTTCAGCGGCGGCCAGCGGTTCAGTTGGCGGCGCACTCGTGCCCCTGCTCACGCTCGGCGTGCCCGGAAGCGCAGCCACAGCCGTCCTGATCGGAGCGCTGATGCTGCATGGACTTAACCCCGGACCGCTGCTTTTCGTGAAAAAGGCGCACATCATCAACGGGTTGTTCGCAGCACTTGTCATGGCATACTTTTTCATGTTCTTCATCGGATTTGCAGGTAACAAGCTGTGGCTGAAGATCATCAAGTTGCCGAAGGAGCTCCTCTACCCGGTCGTCATAGCCATCGCATTCATAGGAAGTTATGCGGTAAGCAATTCGCTGTTCGATGTATGGAGCTGCCTCGGATTTGGCATACTCGGCTGGCTGCTGAAACGGTTTGGCTATCCGACTGCGCCCGTGATACTGGCGCTCATTCTGGGCTCGATGGCGGAAACGAATTTCCGCAGGGCGCTTTTGGTCGGCAACTGGACCATATTCTTTACGAGGCCGGGCAGCCTCATCATGTTGCTACTCGCACTCTTATCCTTTGCCGCTCCGATCATCAGGAGCGCTAAAGCCAAAAAGGAAAGTAAATAGTCAGGAGGGTAAAGCCATGAGAACCGTTAAAAAGACACTTTATCTGACCATATTTGCTTTGGTGATGGGTCTGCCGCAATTGCAGGCGGCAAAATTGACCAAACTCAACTCGCGCGAATACAAGATCTTGCTGAAACCCGAGCTCTTCGTGAACAGGCAGGAAGCTTACAAAAAGGTGTGGGAAATCGCCAAATCTCTGGCGGATAGCCTCGGCATCGAGGTCAGAGAAGGCAGGCAGCCGTTCAGAGAACAAAGGCGCAAGGTCTATTTCCTCGATACACCCGACCATGACCTCAGGAAACACGGCTATGTCCTGCGCGTGAGGGTCAAATACAACGGAAACAAGCCGCGCAAGGAGTATAACCTGACGCTGAAATACCGCAGCACAGACCTGCAGAAATCCGCTCAGGCCGACATCACGGTGGCGCTCAAGGGATACAAGACCAAGGCCAAATTTGAGGCTGACATAACCCCGATAAAGGATTCGCTTGGCACAATGAGGTTCATCTATTCCAAGAGCGTCAAGGTGAAAAAGCTCGACTTCTCACCGGGCAACACCATCGGGGACTACGCAAAGATATTCCCCGTGCTCGGCAAGCTCGGCATCCCTCTGGACAAAAAGCTGGAAATCGTCAACGGCTTCATTGTTGACGAGCGCAAGGTATCGCCGGGCATGTTCGTCTTCGGCGGTGGCATCAACGGCATGGTTGACATCACCACATGGTATGAATTCGGCGACACATCCAGCCCCTTCGTGGCCGAATTCTCTTACGACTTCAGATTTATGAGACACAACGAGATGATAGACAAGGGGATAGAGCGGGCAAGCGAGTTCTTCAAAGCGCTCCAGTTCGCTCTCAAGGATTGGTATTATCCGGAGGGCACCAAGACCGGATATGTCTATTCGCATAAACCGACTGTCAAGAAGGCAACAATCAAAAAAGGAGGCACTAATGTTCACGGTGTTCAAAAAGACTAAGGAATTAGAGGCCAAGATAGACAATTTCCTTGACACCATTCTGGAAGCCGCCCTCGAATTCAAACAGGGGTTGAAATACTACCTCGCCGACGATTATGAGGAGTTCGAGAAGAGGGCGAAACATGTGGACCAGCTTGAGGGCCAGGCCGACAAGCTCAGGCGTGAGATCGAGAACATGCTCTACGCAGAGATGCTCATACCTGAGGCGAGGGGCGATGTGCTTGCGCTGCTGGAGAATTCGGACGATGTCCTCAACATAGTTGCCGACACGATCATTGAGTTCTCCATCGAGAGGCCCGAATTTTTGGATGAGATCAAGGACCAGTTCATGAACCTCGTCGATGTGAGCATGCAGGGCGTCGAGGAGATGGTGGCCGCTGTGAGGGCATACTTCAAGGACATCGTTTCCGTGCGCGACCACATCACAAAGGTGATGTTCTTCGAGAAAGAATCGGACAAGATCGGTGAGAAGATCAAGAGATACCTGTTTGGCAGGGAGGATCTGCGGCTCAGCCACAGGATGCACCTGCGCACATTCATCAGCTACATTCAGGCAATAGCGGACAAGGCGGAGGACATCGGTGATAGGGTATCCATCTACACCATAAAACGACTGGTGTAAAATGTTCTGGTTCTATCTGATAAGCGGTCTATTTCTGGGATGGTCGCTGGGAGCCAATGACGCAGCCAATGTCTTCGGCACCGCTGTGGCGACGAAGATGGTCAAGTTCAAGGTGGCGGCTCTGGTGGCATCCGTGTTCGTGATAATCGGGGCGACGATAAGCGGTGCCGGGGCAGCGCATACGCTCGGAAAATTGGGTTCGGTAAACGCACTCGGAGGAGCTTTTACCGTAGCGCTTGCCGCCGCCATCACAGTCGCATGGATGACGAAACTGGGGCTGCCGGTATCGACGACTCAGGCCATTGTCGGTGCGATAGTCGGATGGGACTTCTTCGCTGGCACGCTTGTGGACACCAACGCACTGCGGAAGATAGTCACGACATGGGTGCTCAACCCCATCCTTGCGGGGCTGTTCTCATATCTGCTCTTCAAGCTTGTGAAAGCCTATCTCAGGGGCGCCAAGATTCACCTGCTCCGCATCGACCTCTACACGAGGCTTGGCCTGATCCTCATCGGCGCATTTGGAGCTTATAGCCTTGGCGCCAACAACATAGCCAATGTGATGGGCGTTTTTGTGGCATCCAACCCATTCACAGACATCAATTTCATGGGTGTATTCAGGCTCACGGCGACTCAGGTGTTGTTCTTCATCGGCGGACTTGCGATTGCGACGGGCATCTACACATACTCCTACCGCGTGATGAAGACAGTTGGCAGCGACATCTTCAAACTTTCGCCTGTGGCGGCTTTGATCGTCGTGCTTGCGGAGTCGCTGGTGCTGTTCATCTTCGCATCGCAGAGCCTTGAAAGGTTGCTCATAAGGCTTGGCCTGCCGACGATACCGCTTGTGCCGGTATCGAGCTCTCAGGCCGTCGTCGGCGGCGTCATTGGCATTGCGTTCGCTCGCGGAGGCGGAAAGGCCATAAACTTCAAAGTGTTATCGAGAATCTTCTGGGGCTGGATAATCACACCTGTTACGGCAGCTGTCATCAGCTTCTTTACCCTCTTCTTCATGCAAAATGTGTTCCAGCAGCAGGTTTACGAGCCCATACCTCACAAGATCTCGCACAAGGTGGTTGCCGAACTGCAGTCACTCGGGCTCAAAGACACATCCGTCCTGAGATTTGAAGGCAAAATCTACTACAACGCATGGAAATTGAGGGCGGATTTGAAGCGCGCCACAACGCTTTCGGGGCAGGACATCGACAGGGTCATAACTTATTCGCAGGTCGATAGTCTCCTGATCGACTCGACGCTCGCACAGAAATCGCTCGATCCGAACTGGTTCACCCCCGCTCAGATAGAAGCGGTTAAGGCATTGCACGGCAGCATATTCGAATACCACTGGGAACTCGTCGATACCCTTTCAAAAATGACGCCGGAATGGCGTTACAGGCCAAAAACACGGGAAAATCGGCTTTACAACAAGGATCTTAAGGCAAAATACGAGAGGTTGTTCTTTGTTTTCAAGCTGTCGAGGATAAGGCAGCTTGAGAAGGAAGGTGCTGAGCCTTCAAATATCGGCAAATAAAAAGGAGGAGCTATCATGAGAAGGATTGCGCTTGTGTTAGCTGCGTTGATGTTGGTGCCTTCCATTCTGAAGGCGCAGTTCATTCTGGAGTATCCGGATGGTGAGCTCCAGATATCAGGTCGTATCAGATCGGCCTTTGCTTACAGGTTCTACCCGTCAGATGCCGATAACCACAAGAAAAACAGGTTTTATGTGCATCAGGCGAGGATAAAGCTGGAAGGCGAGATGTTCGATGTGTTCGAGTATGAGCTTCAGATCGAGGCGAGGGGTTACGACGATGGCGAGATCGCAAAAGACCTCTATCTGGATTACAAACCGACATCCACATTCACGCTGAGGGCAGGCCAGTTCAAGGTGCCGTTCAGCCGCACGAGAATGACATCCACATCGAAACTTGTCCTCACGACGCGTCCGGCCGTTGCCGATGAGTTCGTTCCCGGCCGCGACAGGGGCGTTATGCTCAGGCTCAGGACATCCGACAGGAAGTATGTGCTCTACACCGGCGTCTTCTCAGGCAACGGAGACAACACGAAGAACGACGATAAATTGGGGAAACCGCTGTTTGCCGTCAGGGCAGAGGCCGCTCCTCTCGGAAAGATCCCCAAGACGGAGGGCGACATCGAGATGACGCCCAGCCCGAGGTTCCTTGTCGGCGTCAACGCAACCTATTCTGACGATGCAGGCCCGACAGAGGAGGACTATCCGCGCACGATCAGAGGCAGAAAGATGCTGTTCGGCACTGACTTCACATTCAAGTATCGTGGATTTTACTTCAAGTTTGAGACAAACTACGCAAAACTTCAGCCGTTCACATCCATATTCCCCATTCAGCTGGACACTTCTTACTTCTATGCCGGCGGATTCCTTGTGACAGCAAGCTATTACATCCCTTCCCTGAAACTTGAGCCTGTGATTCAGTATGATCAGTTTGATCCACAGACACATTCACTTGGCAAGTTTTCAAACGCTGTGGAAAGAACCATAACCTTTGGTCTAAACTATCATCCGTTCGGTCATGATTTCAAGATAATGGCGAACTATTTCAAACGGCTTCCTTATCCTGATGGAACGGAACCGTGGAAGCCGAGTGAGCTTAGAATTATCGCACAGTTAATGATTGGCTAAAAAACAAAAAAGGAGGAGGTAAGCCATGAAAAAGCTAAGCGTGTTGGCAGTGCTTCTCATCGCAGGCATGGTGGCCATGACAGCATGCCAGAAAGAGGAGGGCCCGCCACCACCAGCTCAGGAGGGACACATCTACATCAACGAGTTCATGGCGTCCAACGACACCACGATCGCTGATCCCGACTTCAACGATTTTGCTGACTGGATCGAGCTCTACAACGATGGTGACAGCGCCATCGATATCTCCGGTTACTACCTCACCGACGACCTTGGCGAGCCTACGAAGTGGCAGATTCCTGAGGGCGTGACAGTCCCCGCACATGGATTCTTGCTGATCTGGGCGGACGATAACGACACTCTCGGTCAGGCACCTCATACGAACTTCAAACTCTCAGCTGGCGGCGAGCAGGTCGGGCTCTTTGCTCCTGACACCACCGTCGTTGACTCCATAACCTACGGCGAGCAGCAGACCGATGTATCTTACGGCCGCTATCCTGATGGATCCGACAACTGGATACCTATGACTCATCCGACTCCGGGTGAGCCCAATCAGGATTAAGAGGGCGTTTCGGGCGGCGCCGAAGGCGCCGCCCTCTCAGGATTCGGCCAATGAAAAAACAGCTCCTTATCGCAGCTGCCGCTCTCGGACTGCTCTACACCGTCAGCTGCACGCCAGAATACAACCCGTCAGAAAACGCCAGCCTGCAAATAGAGCTCATAGACAGCTATCGGATAGAGGTGCCGGAGGCATCCGGTTTGACATACGACTCAACGACCAACACGCTCCTTACCGTGTCGGACGGGCACAGGGACATGGTGTATCGGATGACCACCGACGGCGTGGTTCTGGACTCAATTCATCTCGGTTACGAAGACATGGACCTCGAAGGGATTTGCATTTCGCCTGATGGAAACAGCTTCTGGGTAGCGGAAGAAGGGGCAAGAAACATCGTTGAATACGATTTCTCAGGCAGGATGCTCAGGCAGCTACATGTCGATTTCACCGGGAGCGAAAACAGCGGGCTTGAAGGCGTCGCGGTGGACTTTCAGGACAGCATCATTTACACCGTCAACGAGAAGAACCCCATCGTGCTGTTCAAACTGGGGTTTGACGGCAACATTCTGGCACAAAGCGGTATTTCGATAGTTGGAGACATGTCGGGGCTGGCCGTCGCCGCGGATAGCCTGCCTTTCAAATTGTGGGCGGTCAGCGATCAATCCGGCATGATTGTGACTTTCGACGAAAATCTCGTCCCCACAGGGATTGAGACCCCTCTCAATTTTCAGGATGCAGAGGGGATCGCAGTCAAAGGGGATACGATTTTCATTGTAACTGACAATAACATGCCAACTTCGGAACTTTATAGGTTTAAAATCGTAAAAATTCAGGCAGGAGGATGAAACATGGAGAAGATCATACCAAGATGGGAATGGCGGACATTTGGCGATGAGTTTGGCGACGCCGAGAAGAAGATCAGGGAACATGGCGAGCCAAGAATCAGGACCAGCGAGGAATTTTACATCCTGTCAAGGAACAGCAACGACAACACCAAGATCAGGGACGAGCTCATGGATATCAAGACCCTGTTGAGGGTCAACGACTTCGGCCTCGAACAGTGGACGCCCATCCTGAAAGAAGGGTTCCCCATTCCGATAAACGGCCTTGCGATAGTTTACAAGGCCTGGAACCTGCCGTTCCCGGATTTCAAAAGGGACGAATACACATTCGAGCAGTTCATCGAGGAGCTCGTTAAGCCCAATGAAAACCTTGTCCTCGTGAATGTGAAGAAGGAGAGGCACGGGTATCTGATCGATGAGGCCATCGTGGAGATTGCTGAAGTCGAGGCGAACGGCAAGCACATAAGGACTGTTGCAGTCGAGCACGCCGATCCTGACCTTGTGGTGAAGGTCGTCAAGGATCTGGGACTTGAAAAATACGAGATTGTGAACTACATCAAGGCGCTCAAGAGACTGGAAGGTCTCACCTACTGATACAGGAAAAGCCGCCTCTACCGAAATAAATTGGATTTAAGGAGGCGGCTTTTCCTTTCCCGACTCATCGTAGAGGTCGAACCTGTAACTTCCTGCCCCGAAAAACAATATAATTTCCCGCATCATGCACGGATTTTTGTTCTTGGCGGTGCTTTCCCAGCTTGTTATCGGGAATGTGAAATTTGTGGGCAATCGACACTTCTCGTCGAGAACCCTCTTGCGCGCCAGCGGACTGAAAAAAGGGCTCCAATACAGGGAGCTGCTCGTCAAAGGCGGAGAACTGCGACTCAGCAGTTTCTACGCAGAAAAGGGGTTTTTCCACTTCAGGGTTGACTCCACCCGAATTGTCAAAAAACACAACAAGGCCATCATCACATACTACATCCATGAGGGCAAAAGGGCCGTCATAGGCGACATCGACATAATCGGGGCGTCCGATAAGGCGTTAACCCTGAAATTTCTCAAGTTTCGTGTTCCATCTTACTACGACGGGACGAAGATCGGTGAGGCCGAATCCCGACTGCTGAACTACTTTGCGGATCACGGCTACCCGTTTGCGGATGTGTCGCACTCAATCCAATCCATTTCGGACGACACCTTCCTGCTGAAGATCAAAATCGACCCCGGCCCGCTCGTGCTCCTGTGCAATTTTCAGGTCAAAGGATTAAAAACCGTCCGCAAGGAGATCGTGCTCAGGGAGATAGACATTCCCAAGTGCTCCCGTTACTCCGTGACCGAGATAATGAATGTCAAGCGAAAGATTTACAGCACATGGCTGTTCTCCTATGTCGGCCATGAGATCATCAAGGAGACCGTTAAAAACGACACCATGCTGGCCACACTCGTCATAACGGTGCAGGAACAGCCCAAAAGGCGGTTCAACTTCGGATTTGGTTACTACACCCCGCTCGCATTTCAGATCAGGTCTCAGATAGCGCACAACAACCTTTTCGGAAACAACCAGAGGCTCAACCTGTCGTGGGAAATGCGGTTGAATTTCACCGACATAACCCACAGGGAGGTGACCATCAACTACACGGAGCCGTATTTCCTCGGCATGCGCATGGAAGGACATGGCAACGGCTACTACTACTTCGACGCAGATGAGATCACCAAAAAGATCGGTGCATCGATGGAAATGCGGTATGTTTTCACGAAGTTTTTGAAGTTTAACGGGTCGTTGAACTGGGAAAAATACATCATCACCCCGGAGCGCGATGTCGGTGTGGTCAACTCGATAAACCTGATGCCGTTCTGGGACACGAGGGACAACATTCTGAACCCGACGACAGGCACTTTCGTTTACCTCAACCTCATTCAGGCAGGTGGGTTTCTGAGGGGCATCTACGACTATCGAAAGGTTCAGTTTGAGTATTACCGCTACATCCCGAGAGGGCTGGATTTCGTGTTTGCGTTGAGGACGCGCCTGTGGTATGAGTGGCCGTTTGGCAGGACAGAGGAGCTGCCTGTTGTGGAGCGCTACACGATGGGCGGATACGGCAGCATGAGGGGCTATGATGAGCGATCCATAGGGCCCATCGACCCACAAAGGCCGTTCCATTCAGGTCGGTTCCTGTTTAACACCAACATCGAGCTGCGGTTTCGCGTCTTCCACGATTTCGGCCTGATACTTTTCACCGACATCGGGAACCTGTGGGAAACGCCATCTCAGGCGACGCTCAAGAGTTTGAAGATGTGCGTCGGCGCCGCAGCGGTTTACTACTCGCCCATAGCGCCGTTCCGACTTGACTGGGGTATGAAAATTACGGACAGGAAGCCCGGCGAACACGGTCGCCTGTATTTCGGCATCGGACAGATGTTTTAGCCCGCCTGCTCCACCAGATAGCGTTTGATCTTGCGCGTTGTGGTCTTCGGGAACTCC
>JALVZN010000151.1 GCA_027037615.1 Caldifarciminota bacterium
GTGTTCCACCCATACATCATCTATCACACGGGGGTTTTCATACTCGGCAAACCCGAAACCATCGTTGCGAGATACAGGCACAAGAGGATGGAATCCGCAATGGACTACATCTTCGCCAGGAGATACGGCATCGTCCCGCCGATCGGCAGGTTCGACCCACACATCTGGTATCTGAAATACAGGACGCTGCCGAAATGGCTCAGGAACGCATGGCACTATGTGGCCAGCACTCATTACGGCATCAAGCACGATGTGAGGAGGATCTCGGAGATAGCATACATCGGAATGCACATCTACGCCGCTGTTTTCTATCCCCCGACTGAGCTCCGAAAAGCAGTGGTGCACCTGCTTGACCGGCTCCTGCCGATCGTCCCATGGCGCACCTACCTGACGGTGACCGAGCCCGAAACGGATTTCACGAACTCCAATCACGACATCTGGTTCCACCCTTGCATCCCTGACGAACCGAGGCGAGAATCAATTTACGACCTTTTTGAAGATGTGGTCGGCCGCTCTGTCCGCTCGATCAGATCGTTCTTCGATGACCCGCTCGGGTTCAGGCTGCCCAACCTCTCGCTCGAACACGGGCTTGAGCGGCCGTGCGAATACAAAGTCTTTCGGATAATAAAGATCTGAACCTGCTGTCAGAGAGCGATCTACGGGGCAAACCGGCAATCAATAGCCGATGGGTTTCTTTTCTTTCTTCTCGCCCTCTTTTGCAGCGGGTTTTCTGTCCTTGTGCCAATCAAGCAACCGCTTCTCGCCCTTGAGATTGCGTATCTCAGTCACATCCTGAGTGACCTCAAGGGTGCCCATGTATTCACCATTTTCGTCTCGGACGGCGAAATATCGGATGTAGATGAACCGTCCGCCGAGCTGAATCCAGAAATCCGCATGGTCGCGCTCGCCCTTCTTGAATGCATCGAGTATCCTGTTGACTATGTGGACGCTGCGCGGCGGATGGCAGAGCTGAACCGGCCTGCCGATTATCGATGGTGACCTGAAGAAAATGCGGTCGCCGCCGGAAAAGAACTTCACGCGGTCGTTGCTGTCGATGAAAGTTATGTCTATCGGGAGATGCTTGAATATCTGATCGACCTCTTTTCCGTTCAGGAAGCCGAAATCCAGCTCGATGTGGCCCTCGAGATCCCATTTGAAATCGTCCGGATTTATGGCGACGCCCTGCTTCTCAAGCTCCTGACGCATCCTTTCGGGCATTATGTTGAGCACATCCTCAAGGCTTCCCTGAACCTGATACGGGAGGACCTCTTCGACATCTGGATGCCAGTCGTCTGGCGGCTCGACACCGTAGTAACCCACCTCGTCGCTCTGGTTTTTAACGGCAAGCCATTCTCCGTCCGAAAGCAATGCGTAAAGCGTCGGATAAAGGATGTTGTTCTCACGGAACACCATGTCGGTAAGGGCATTTGCGACATCCACGGCCATCTCATTGATTTGCTCAGGATCAGGCTCATCTGCCGCAAGCAGCCGCGTGAGCTTGGCTATCTTCGCCCTGATCTCATCGTGTTTCCTCCACAGAACCGAAGCCACAGCGTTCAGCCCGCGCCTCTCGATGTATGGGAAAATGATGATCTCCTCGCGATTGTAATGCGTCCTGCCGATGTTCCGTATCTTCGAGGCGATGTCTTTCAGAGTGTTGAGGATGTTCTTGAAAGCGTTAGGGTCATCTTTGACTTTCACAAGGGAATTCGAATAAAGGCTGAGCATCTCGGCGTCCTTCAGGATGGCCTCGTTCTCCTGAAGCAGAACCTTCAGCGGATGCCCATCTGGCAGGTCGTAAAGCCGCCTGTCCTGCTGGTTGACCGCTTCACGGAAAAGAAGGACATGCAGATCGCACAGCTTGGCGATGTCTATGGGCCTCAACCCATCCTTCACGAGCTCCTGTTCGATGAGAGGTATCTCAAGGGGACTGACATTGGTCAAAATCTGCCTGAATTCCTCTTTGAGCTTTTCAGGCGGCTCCCCCCGATGCAACCTCTTAATCATCTTCTTGAGAAGCTCTTTCTTGTATTCCGAATTTTTGAGAAGTTCAGCCATTTCATGCACCTCCTAAAGTGACCATTTTGGTTTCCTTTGTTGAAAGCAAGTATAACAAAAATGTCTGCGTCGGGCAAGTATCTGTTGCAGGCTCAATTGTAACGCAATATCGGGATTGGGGCGGTTCGGCGACCGTTTTTCGTTTTGGATATGCCGCAAAGTTTGGATTAGAATATTGCATATCTCTTTGAATTTTCTGAAAAACATGGAGGTTCGTGATGGAAGATATTTTGAAGAAAGCGCTCGAGAACGCCGATGTGGAGTATGCTGACATCCGATTTGAAGAGGTCAAAACCACCGATGTCGTCTATCTTGGCAGGGAGCTGGACAATGTCAGCATAAAGGTGCGGCGCGGCGGAGGCGTCCGTGCGTTCCACAAGGGCGGCTTCGGGTTCGCCACATTCACATTTCCTGAGGAGGCGGCTGAGGCGGTCATCAAGGCCTCAAAGCTCGCCAAACTCGCATCCACGGGGGCTGATGAGCATTTCGCTCCTGTCAAACCTGTCGTCGCAAAGGTCAAAATCGATGTTCCTCAGGATTCCCGCAAAGTGCCGCTTGAGCAGAAAGTCGATATCGCCAGGCACTACAACGACATCCTCCTCGCAGGCGGTGACAAAATCCAATCCACGAGGACGATCTATCGGGACGAGTTCATAGGCCACATCTTCGCCTCTACGGAGGGCAGCTACATCGAGGAGGAACGGCTGCACACGGGCATCATGTTCTCGGCGACCGCAAAAGACGGCACGAATGTCCAGAACGCATTCGATTCGTTTGGCGATCAGCGGGGCTTCGACACGGTTCTCGGTCATGAGGCTGAGGCGGAACAGGTTGTCAAAGATGTGCTTGACCTGCTGAAGGCCGAGAAGGTCGATGCCGGCGTCTATACGGTGGTGCTCGATCCGAAGATCGCAGGCGTGTTCATACACGAGGCATTTGGACACCTGTCCGAAGCTGACCACATCTACCGCAACGAGAAACTGCGCGAGATCATGAAGATCGGGCAGAGGTTTGCAGAGGATTTCTTTTCCGCAGTTGACGATGGCTCGATCAAGGGCGAGCGCGGCTATTACGCTTACGACGACGATGGCGTGCCGTCCCAGAAGACCTATCTCATCAAAGACGGCATCCTAAACTCGCATCTGCATTCCCGCTACACAGCCTATCTGATGGGCGAGGAGCCGACTGGCAATTCGAGGGCGATTTACTACAATTACAGCCCGATCGTCCGCATGTCGGTGACCTACATCGAGCCGCGCGACGCCACCTTCGAGGAGCTCATCGACATCCCGAAAGGGCTCTATGTCGTCGGTGCGCTCGGCGGCCAGACCGAGCTGGAGATGTTCACATTCTCGTCGGCAAAAGCGTATCTCATCGAGAACGGCAAGATCACGAAGATGGTGCGCGATGTCATCCTCTCCGGCAATGTGTTCGAGACGCTCAAGAACATCGACAGGATCGGCAACGACCTCAAGCTTTTCGGCGGGCTTGGCGGCTGCGGAAAGGGCGGTCAATCACCGCTGCCTGTCTCAGACGGCTCGCCGCACATCCGTGTCAAAAATGTCGTCATAGGAGGTAAATAAGATGGTGGAGAAACTCATCGATGCGTTGAAACGCAAAGGCGTGGAAAAATTCGAGATTTATTACGAGGAAGAGGAAGTTCAGCCGGTCAAATTCGACCAGAATGTTTTGCAATCGCTTGAATCCAAAAGCGTTAAGGGTGTAGGGCTCAGGATAATCGTCGATGGCAAGCTCGGAGTTACTTCGACAAACGATTTCAGGGACCCCGATGAGCTCGTCGAGCGCGCACTCGCCATAGCAAAGTTCGGCAAGGAAGTGAAATTCGACTTCCCTCAGAAGGCTGAAATCCGAAACGACCTCAAGATTTACGATCCGACGGGCTGGCCCACGGAGGACCGCATTAAGCTCGGTCAGGAGATGATCAAGGCGCTTTCCGCAGAGTCTAAAGAGGTTAAGGTTTCGGCAGCGCTGGACTATCAGCGCAGTAAGGTGCGGATCGTCAATTCGTATGGGTTCGATGCCGAATACGAGAGCACGGCTTATGGCCTTTTCGTCGAAGGATTTGCGGTGTTAGATACCGGTTTCACATTCGTCTTTGACTGGCAGGGCTCGGCGAAACCGCTCGAAAACCCGGAATCCTCAATAGACAAACTGAGAGAGCAGCTCCGCCATGCCAGTAAGCTTGCAAAATTTGAATCAGGCAAGATGCCGGTCATCATAGCGCCGCTTGCCAACCTCATGGGATTGCTGCCACATGTGCTTATGTCCGGTCTGAACGGCAAGAATGTGGCGCGTGGAATCTCGCCTCTGACAGGCCGAATTGGTGAGAAGGTTATCGGGTCAGGCATCACGGTCGTCGATGATGCCACGATCGACTGGATGGTCAACACGAGGCCGTTCGATGCCGAGGGCGTGCCGACCGGGCGCCGCGTGCTCATCGAAGATGGCGTGCTCAAAGGCTATGTGCTTGACCTCGATTCAGCGTCAAAGCTCGGCATGGAGCCGACCGGCAACGCCGTGCGAAGCTATTCCACATCGCCGCGTCCATCTGTCAACAACATGTTGATCCTGCCGGGCGAACGCTCTGTCGATGACATGATAAAATCCATGAAACACGGCATCATCGTCTATGGCGTTATCGGCGGCGGCCAGTCCAATGTGCTTGCAGGTGACTTCTCGGTCAATGTCGGACTTGGATTCCTGATCGAGGACGGCGAAATCGTCGGCCGCGTGAAGGATACGATGATCGCAGGCAATTTCTACGAGCTCCTCAAGGACGGCACCTTCGAGCTATCGAAGGAACTCGAGGTCGTCGTCAACTTCTCCGTGCCATACCTTTACATCAACGAGATGAGCGTGGTGACGAAGGGATAGCACAGGCACAAAATGGACTTCGGACACATCTGCGGGGCACTGCGCCCCGCTTTTTGTTTTCGTGTCATAATTGAAATGGCCGATTAGCTGCTTGATACTCTAAGCAAATGTGGGGGAACAGATGAATAGGATAAGCTTGAGGTTCTCAATAAAGAACTTCCGCGCAATCAAGGAGGCCTCGATAACCTTGAACGGCATTACCGTGGTCGCAGGAGAGAATGGGAGCGGCAAGAGCACGATCTCAAGGTTGTTGTATTACACCTTTAAAGCGATACACAATTTTAACTCACTGATAGAAGCTGAGATAAAAGAAAAACTCAAAAAGATTGTGCACTATCTCGCCATACTTGAGGAAGAAACTGAAACATTCATGGAAGAGCAAACATCCCCTTACAATGAGCCATTTACAAAACTATTACCTTTGCTAAAGGCCACAGACGAAGATTCCTCAATAGAATTCTTAAAACAGGTGATAAACTCACTCAAATCTTTCTACGGCCAGTTAAAGATAGACAAAGATGAGCAATTTCGCCTCGAAAGACTTAAACTCGTGTTGATAGCTGCGATTTCAGATGAATTTGGAGAGTCAAACGAATGGAATTCATACAATATCGAACAATTGCTTGACAAAGTGAGAGAATATGTTGTTTCTCTGGAGAAACGCATCGAGAAATGGAAAAACGAAAGGCCGCTGGAATTATTTGAGAAATACCTTAAATCCAGATTTGATGAATCGATTACGCTCCAACAGATTGAGCTTCTTGAGCACGGGGTTCCTATCATTGACCCCGAAAAGAAAAGGCTGAGACTTATCCACTCCATGAGAAACCCGATTTACATAGACACCCCGATGTCAATTGGCGCAAAAGGGAGCGGCAAAAGCTTCAAACACTGGGAAGACCTCAACAGGCTTTTAACTCATCCCACCGATGAAACCGAGAAAATACCAGCCGAAATCCGCAGCTTCTTCGAGAAGGAGACCATAAGGGGACAGGTTTATTACGAAAAAGATCCCTTGAAAACCAAAAATTTCGTTTACAGGCGCGATGACGGCCTCGAGTTTGATCTCCTCGAATGTGCCACAGGTATCAAATCGTTTGGAATTATTCAAATGCTTTATTACAACGGCCACCTGAAGAAGGATACTTTGCTCATCATCGATGAGCCTGAAGCTCATCTGCACCCACAGTGGATCGTGGAATATGCCAGGATGATGGTTATGCTGAACAAACTGGTTGGGGTAAAGTTCTTCGTGGCAACCCACAACCCTGACATGGTAAGCGCAATTAGATACATCTCGGAAAAGGAGGGGATTTTGGACAGAGTGTCATTCTACCTCGCCCAAAAAGGTAAGCGCTATCTTTACTCCTATCGACACCTCAAGGATATAGACCCTATTTTCGCATCCTTTAACATAGCTCTGGAAAGGATAAGCAAATATGGCTTCCCGGAAGAAAAGCAGGAAAAAGAGGAGCAGAAGATCCGCTAAATCAAAAACAAAGGCAAGTCCATGCCCATGGATTTACAGCCTGCCTCACACGGAAAGACACCCTGTCGTGGAAAATAGGAAATTTAAGGAATGCCTCCACCTTGTTTTGACCATCATCACAGATAATGGTGGCCGATCAAGATATTTCAAAAATGAAAAGGCCATAAATGTCGATTGTATTGAGGAAAAACTGAGGAGAAGCCAGCCACTCAAAACGGTGGACATGGCGTTTGTGGCAAGGGACAAAAAAAAACGGATCCCGAGGCTTCAGACCTCAGAACAGTCCTTGTTGAGCTCAAAATGGGAGTGAGAAATGTCAATAACTTGGGGAGAGATGATTTTGAAAACAAAGTCCGTAACTCAAAAGACATTCTCGGAAATGAGCCTCAGATCTTGCAGGATTATTTTTTTGTATTCAATGACAGGGTCAGGAATCAGGCAGAACATAGTTTGTACCGGATTTTCAACAAACCGCCCATGCAATTGCCCTACAAAATAGTCTCCCTGAAGGAACTCATAAAAAGTTTTTTCAGAGATTAAAGGGAGTATTGGTTTCTCGGTTTCCTTGACCCTCGTCTAATTGAATGGTAAACTTTGCGCAAATTTATTCCGGTGATAGAAAATGGCGGCAAAAGAAACCCCTATCCTGAAGCAATACAAGGAGATAAAGGCGCAGTATCCCGACGAGATCCTGCTTTTCCGAATAGGAGATTTTTACGAGACCTTTCTGGAAGATGCGAAGATCGCATCGAAAGTCCTCGGAATTGTCCTGACCTCCAAACCCGTGGGCAAAGGGATACGGGTGCCTCTTGCGGGGATTCCGGTCAAAGCCGCTGAGACCTACATCGCGAAACTGCTCAAGGCCGGCTATCGTGTGGCAATATGCGAACAGGTGGGCGAGCCGATCAAGGGCATCATGCCCCGAAAGGTCGTTGAGGTCATAACTCCGGGCACGATCTTTTCGCCTGGCCTTTTAGAGGACAAAAAATTCAACTACATCGCCGCATTTCTGGCCGATGACGATGGGCTGGCCGGTGCGGCGGTCGCCGAACTGACGACGGGCGACTTCTTCCTCATGCAGGACACGGCCGAGCGGATAAGGGACGAACTGCAAAAACTTGCTATCGCCGAGCTCCTCATCCCCGAAGGCACTCAGGTGCAGGGGAAATGGACACCGACGGAGCTCGACCCCATCGAGTTCTCGCCGACGGACGCTGAGGCTAAGGTCAAAAACTTCTTCGGCGTCTCAACGCTCGAAGGGTTCGGCGTGCGTAACATGCCGCTCGCCGTCAGAGCCGCTCGCGCGCTCATCTCCTACCTGAAATCCAAAAAGCCCGGCATGATCGAGCACATCCGCGGCATGCGCGTCCACAGACTTGAAAGTTACATGTTCCTAGACACCAGAACAGTCAAAAATCTTGAGCTCCTCGAGACGATTCACAGGGGCGAAGGCATGCCGTTCGTCGATGTCCTCGACCGAACGAGGACACCCATGGGAGGCCGCCGTTTGAGGGAGGCCGTGCTGTCCCCGTTTCTCGAACTGAAGCCCATACTTGAGCGCCAGAGTCGGGTGGCGGCCTTTTACGAAGACCCGCACATATCCGCCCGTGTGGCATCGATTTTGTCCGAAATCGCAGACATAGAACGACTTTCGTCGAGGCTATCGGCCAAAAAGGGCGGCCCGAGAGAGCTGTTGAAGTTAGGAACCTCGCTGAAGAAACTGCCCCAACTCGCGGAAGCCCTGCGATCCGTCGATTTCCTCTCGCAGCTGGTGGCTGAGATGCCCGACCTTCAAGAACTTGCGGATGAGATCATCACCAAAATCGTCGAAAATCCGCCTGCCACGGTCAGCGAGGGCTGGGTAATTCGGGACGGCGTTGACCCTGCTCTCGACGAACTTCGGGAACTCGCTCAGCACGGCAAGGAGAAATTGCTCGAACTCGAAGCGAGAGAACGCACACGGACGGGCATCCCCAACCTCAGAATAGGTTACAACAATGTGTTCGGATACTACATCGAGGTCTCAAGGAGCTACATCAATCGCGTTCCGAAGGATTACATACGCAAGCAGACCCTGAAAAATGCCGAGAGGTTCATCACCGACGAACTCAAAAGGCTTGAGGAGAAAATCCTCGGCGCCGAGGAGCGCATGATTCGCCTCGAAAAGGAACACATCGAGCGGTTGCGCCAGAAGGTGTTTGAGATGTCGGAGCCGATTAAGAAGGCGGCTGAGATAGTCGCTGAGATCGATCTCGACCTATCGCTCGCAGAAGTAGCCCGCAACAACCGCTATGTCCGCCCATCGGTTGACAAAAGCGGCGTCATTCATGTGGTCGATGGCCGCCATCCTGTCGTGGAAGTCATGTCATCCGAGCCATTTATCCCGAACGACATATCCATGGACAACGATGAAAACCGCGTGTTCATAATCACTGGCCCCAATATGTCCGGCAAATCGACCTATCTGCGCCAGACAGCTCTGATCGTCATCATGGCTCAGATGGGCAGTTTTGTGCCGGCAGCCGAAGCAAAAATCGGGCTTGTTGACAGGATTTTTACGCGAATAGGCGCATCGGACGATCTCGCTCGCGGTGTCTCCACATTCATGGCTGAAATGGTCGAGACCGCTGAGATATTGAACAATGCTACACCTCAAAGCCTTATAATTCTCGACGAAGTTGGAAGAGGGACATCCACATACGACGGGATGGCCATAGCATGGGCTGTTGTGGAATACATAGTCGAGAAGTTAAAATCTAAGGCTCTATTTGCCACTCATTATCATGAGCTTGCTGAGCTTGGCAGGAAATTGAGAGGCGTTAAGAACCTGACCGTTGCCGTCAAAGAATGGAACGATGAGATCGTCTTTTTGCGCAAGGTGGTTCCGGGCGAGACAAACAGGAGTTACGGCGTGTTTGTGGCCAGACTCGCTGGTCTCCCTGAAGAGGTCGTGCAAAGGGCAAACGAAATACTCAAAGAGATGGAAAGAGAGGGCAAGGAGATCAAGATAAAAAGAAAGAAACGGGTTCGCGGGCGCGGGGATCAACTCTCCCTGTTCGCCCCGTCCGACCCTTTGAGGGAAAAACTCAGAAATATCGATCCTGATTCCATGAGCCCAAGGGAAGCTCTGGAATTCCTTTACAAACTCAAGGAGGAACTCAATAAATGAAACGGTGGCTTTTAAAACTGTTCGGTGGATTCTGGGGAAGTGAAGTTGCGGTAGATCTTGGCACGGCTCAAACCCTGATCTATGTGAAAGGGGAAGGCATTGTCCTGAGGGAGCCGTCGGTCGTTGCTGTGGACGAGCGGACAGGCGAGCCACTGGCAGTCGGTGCAGAGGCAAAGGAGATGCTCGGTAAAACCCCGAAAGGCATCATCGCCAAACGCCCCATGAAGGACGGCGTCATCGCCGATTTCGACCTCGCACAGGAGATGCTCTACGCATTCCTCAAGCGAGTGCTGAAAAAGAGCCTGATAGTCCGTCCCAAAGTGCTGGTGGCAGTGCCTTCAGGCATAACCGAGGTTGAGAAGAGGGCCGTTGTGGATTCCGCCGAGAGCGCAGGCGCGCGCGAAGTCCTGCTCGTGGCCGAACCTGTGGCCGCCGCAGTGGGCATCGGCCTCCCGATAGACAAACCCACAGGCAACATGATCGTTGATATAGGCGGCGGCACAACCGAAATCGCAGTGATAGCCCTCTCAGGGATAGTGGCGAACACATCCATCCGCATAGCCGGCGATGAGATGGACGAGGCTATCGTTAACTACATCAAGAAGAAATACGGCCTCATAATCGGCGAACAGACGGCCGAACGGATAAAGATCGAGATCGGCAATGTCTTCCCACAGGTCGAAGAGCGGAAGATGGAGATTCGCGGCATAGACCTCGCCGGCCGTCCCAAAACCATAGAGCTCAGCTCAACCGAGGTCAGAGAGGCTCTACGCGAGCCGGTGCTCCAGATAATAGAGGCCATCAAGAAGGCGCTGGAACGCACCCCGCCTGAACTCGCATCCGACATAATCGACAGGGGGATATACCTCTCCGGAGGCGGTGCGCTTTTGAGGGGCCTCGATTCGATGATCATGGAGGAGACCAATCTGCCCGTCAAAGTCGTTGAAAACCCTCAGGAATGCGTTGCACTTGGAGCCGGCAGGATACTGGAAGACCTTGAGACTTTCCAGAAGGTGCTTCTAAAGCCCACACCGCGCAGAAGTAACCTGAGATGAAAACGCTGCTGAGAAATTACATCATCTTCTCGATCATAGCGCTCTCCATCGGACTGATTTACCCGTTAAGACGCTGGCTCAACGCAGCCCTCATAGACACCGCTTATGTGCCTGTGCTCCGCACCATATCGACGATAGAGAAAATTCACAAACTCGAAGACAGGGTCAACAAGTTGATGCTCGAGAATTTGGCACTCAGAGCGGTGGTTTTCCGAAACAGACGCCAGAAATTCATCGCCAGATGGCGTGGGGAACCGCCAATTTCCGATTCAGCGCTCGTGCCAGCGGTGGCAGTCGCATACATTCCGATCGGCGTTCCGGTCAACATCGTGATCGATCGCGGCTCGCTCAACGGCATCAAAAACAATGCACCGGTCATTACGAGCAACGGGCTCGCCGGCAGGATAATCGAGGTCAAACCACGCACTTCGACATTCGTCAGCATTTACAGCAACGGATTTAAGGTCGGAGTTGTGGATCTGAGGAGCGGTGTTCTCGGCGTTCTAAACGGAGGCTACATGGAACTCAACTACATACCGCGCGGTTCAGATGTCAAGGTGGGTGATACACTGATCACTTCTGGACTCGGCAGGCTCTATCCATACGGGCTCAGGGTCGGGACGATCGCGTCGATAGACACATCCAACAAAGAGGAAATGTTCATAAAGATCAAAGTCAGGCCGTTCTTTGACTATGCGAATTCAGCCGCATTCTGGGTGATGAGAAAATGGTAGAAATAATCTCTCTAATCGTGGCGTTTCTGGCCTCCACATTTGAGGCTAAAATGGCATATCCCTACCTGCCGGACTTCACCCTGACGGTGCTTTTATTCCTGTTCCTACGAACCGAAATAGGGTGGGCGATGTTCATGGCTCTGATAATCGGGATCCTGCGCGACGGGGTTGATCCGTCCCACATCTGGATAAGTCCTTTCATATTCGTGACATACGCATTTGTAGCCCGCTGGATGAAGATGTTCGTTAACACAAATGTCAGCCTGATAGTGTTCATATACGCCACACTACTGACTTTCGCCTATCGAGCAGTGCTCTATTACGGGTTCGACGCATCTCCCGCATGGTATTACATCGCTGCCTCGGCAATCATGACAGGCCTGCTTGTCACAATACTCGCATCTGTATTCAAAAGATGAACAGGCTCAAGTTCGCGATATCCTTTGTGGGATTAAGTTTTTTGCTTCTCTTTGCAAGGCTCATCAAAATTCAGCTCGTGGATCACGCTAAATACCTGCAACGCGCCGAATCCAACTACATCAAAGCCCTGAGAATACCGCACATAAGGGGCAGAATTTTCGACAGGTATGGCAGGGTCATCGCGTCATGGGAACCGGCATTCAGGATCTCGGTGATAGCTGAAAAGGCGTCAAAGGAAGGCATAGACAGCCTTTCAAAATTCCTCGGCGTGAAAATCGACCGCTCAAGATTGGAGAAGGGGCCGGGCTATGTGCCGCTCATCGACAAGATCCCGTTTGAGAAGGCCGTCATGCTTGAAGAGGAGTTTGAGAAGTTCCCATGGGTGATCGTAAGCGCTTTCCCTCGCAGGACATACATAAAAGACACCGCGCTTGCAAAAGCTATCTCACATGTCGTCGGCTATGTCGGGGAAGCCACTCAGGAGGACATAGAAAAATCAGGCTATGCGCTCGGGGACTATGTCGGCAAGTATGGGATCGAGAAGCAGTATGAGCGGTATCTTCGTGGCAAGGATGGGTTCAGGTTTTTCGCAGTGGATGCGCGCGGACGAATAGTCAAAGCCGACCCAAGGCCGCGCATCGACCCGCAAAAGGGGCACGATATCGAGCTCACGATCGACCTCGACCTTGAGCGTGTCATCGATTCGCTGTTTCGGGATTACGATCGTGGTGCGTGTGTGGTGGTGGATGTCAAAAGCGGCGATGTTCTCGCCATGTATTCAAAACCGGGGTTCGACCCCGAAAAGCTCTCCTACGGCATAACGTCTCAGGAGTGGGCATCCCTCATAAACTCACCCGATAAGCCGCTCATAAATCGTGTCATCTGCGGGATTTACCCTCCGGGCTCGGTCTTCAAGCTGGCGTCGGCGTCGATAGCACTCGATGTGGGCGCTGTGGATTCCGCCACAAGGTTTCGCCCATGTCACGGCTCATTCCGATACGGGCGACGCGTATGGGGATGCTGGAGGCCGCAGGGACACGGGAGCCTCGATCTGCCTCACGCCATCGAACACTCTTGCGATGTCTATTTCTACCAGTTGGGCATTGCGGTGGGGTTGAACAGGTTTCTGGATGAAGCGCACAAACTCGGACTTGACCAACCCGTTGGGATCGACCTGCCCAACGAGTGCAAAGGTTTCATCCCAACGATAGACTGGTATAAAAAACGGTATGGGCCATCGGGATATGGGCCCGGCAATGTGCTAAACCTCGCCATCGGACAGGGCGAGCTGCTGTTCACTCCGATGGAACTTGTGACATTTACCGGCTTGATAGCGCGCGGCAAGATGCCACGCCCACATCTCGTGAAGAAGATAATGGGAGTGGAAACTCCTCCACCCGACACGCTCGTCTTTCCGCTTGACACGACGAAACTTGGCGCCGTCCGCTACGGCATGTGGCTTGTGGTTAATGACCCCGGAGGCACAGCATACTGGCACAGGCCCAAAAAAGTAGAGGCGGCGGGCAAAACTGGAACAGCCCAGAACCCTCACGGGGAAGATCACGCCCTCTTCACGGCTTATGCACCTTACGACGACCCTGAGATAGCCGTCATGGTGGTTGTGGAGAACAGCGGACACGGCGGATCAGTCGCAGCACCGATCGCCTCCGCCGTGATAGACTGGTATTTCACATACCGCAAAGTCAGCAAGTAAGGACAAATCCGCCTTTAGACCGCCCCAAACGCTCAAAAGATGTCAGAAAACTCCTTGACGAGCAGTTCCCGACGGAGCTTCACATCATTCGGGATGCCGAACTCTGCCTTGAACTTGCGATAAATCGTCTGGATCTGGTGCTCAACCGTTCTCGGCGACTTACCAAGCCTTTTCGCAATCTCCTTGTTGCTCCCTCCTCTGACGACAAGCTCTTTGAGCACCGCGCGCTCGGTTTCGGTGAGATCCGAAACGAAGCCTTTAAGCGCCCGTCTCCGCCTGTTCCGATACAACATCCGATGCAGTTTCCCGCTGAGGATTGATTCGCTATCAAGATGAGGCAGCAGTTTAACCTGCAACTCCGTGTCGCTCCATG
Source organism: Caldifarciminota bacterium (assembly GCA_027037615.1). Lineage (GTDB taxonomy): Bacteria > Hydrothermota > Hydrothermia > B15-G9 > B15-G9 > WGAI01. The sequence goes on from JALVZN010000151.1 coordinate 13,908, forward strand.
GGATAACAGGGATCTCGATAAGCTGAACTTTATCCACATCTTCCATGACCATCGACCGTGAGTTCATGACATCGGGCTCGGATATGATGTGCCATGCGTAGTCGTCCTCGTCAAACAGCATCTGCGCAGCAATGATGGCGAGAATTGACATCGTCTTTCTGCCACCTGAGACATTCAGGTGGATGCTGTAATCCTTCAGCTTGATGTCTCGAATGAGGTCGAAAAGAAAGCTCAAAGTGGCCTCCACCTCTTCGGGTGTCTTGATGTCGGTTATCGGCTTCCCTTCGGACTGGATCTCGGCGAATTTGAGCTCATAGCCATTCAAGGCCTCGTCCTTCTCGAAAGCCTCTTTCAGCTTCTGTATCGACTCCTCGTTCTGAGCGATCTCTTTCGATGTATGGACAACGATCACCTCATCGATGGCGTGATCAGGGTAGCGCCTGCTCACGGAAGAGAGCCCCAGCGTTACGACCTGTGGGGCAAACCCAAGTGTGGCTATATATTTGTATTTCTTCGACTTCATAATTAACCATCTCCTTTTAAAATTTTTGGTTTAGAGAGAATTTTTAAGCAACAAAGATGTAAAAACAAGGGCATCTTATAGGTAGGGTTGAGGGATAAATTGCCCGACCCGTTGCTCAACCGCCCTGAAATTCTTATAATTTCAACAAATTTGTAAACAACCGATTTGATAAACCTCTGGAGGTGTTGGAAATGGCAGAAATGGAAGTTCTTCGTGCACTTGATGCAATATTCGAGACATTTCGCAGCCATATCGAAGGGTTGATGGTCATCGTTCCGCCCATAAACATGTTTGAGACACCACACGATATCGTGCTACAGGTGGCTTTGCCCGGCGTGAAAAAGGAAGACATCAAACTTTCCTTTTCGGACGGCTATGTCACGATCAAAGCTTATCGGAGAAAGATGCTGTCGGAACAGGACATGCCGCATTTCAAAGCGCTTGAAATATCATCCGGCCTAATAAGGAGGAGGGTGTTCGTCGGCAAGGAGGTGGACACGGAAAACATCCAGAGCACCCTTGAAGATGGCATCCTTGAGATAAGGTTCCCAAGAAAGAAATCCTTGAGCGTGGAGCTCCACATAGAAACGGAGGAATAACATGGATCAGGAAAAACCCAAAATCCCGAGAGAATTGCCCGTTTTGCCCATAAAAGGCGGCGTGGTGTTTCCAAATTTGATGGTGCCGCTCGTCCTGACGAACGAAGGCTCCAAAAAGCTTATCGATGATGCACTTGCAAGCGAGCGCATTATTGCGATAGTGACCCAGAAAGACGAAAATGTCGAAAATCCCGGGCCATTTGATCTTTACAACTACGGAACGGCAGCGATCATCCTGAAAATGCTGCGCACACCTGACGACTCGATGCGCGTGCTGGTGCAGGGGCTCGAACGCATCAAAATAGAGGAATACATAAAGACCGAGCCGTATCTCGTCGCCCGCATTGAAGTCCTGCCAGAGCCCGATGTCCCGGAAGACGATGTCGAGCTCGAGGCACTGAAACACAATGTCCTCGCCACATTTCAGGAGATCGTGAAAAACACCCCGTTCCTTCCGGATGACCTGATAACCGTGGCGTTGAACATCAAGGAACCCGGGAAACTTGCCGATTTCATAACCTCCTACATGCCCATCAAAGTTGAGGAAAAACAGAAAATTCTGGAGATATACCATCCGAAGGATCGCCTCAAGGAGCTGCTTTCGATACTCAGTCGGGAGATGGAGATCATCAAGCTTTCCACCAAAATTCAGCAGGAGGTTAAAAGCGAGATAGACAAAGGCCAGCGCGAATACTTCCTCAGGGAACAGCTCAAGGCCATCCAGAAAGAACTCGGAATGACCGAAGATGAGCGTGAGGCGGAAGCGAAAGAGTTCCTCGAAAAAATCGAAAAATCCGGGATGCCGGAGGAGGTCAAAGAGGTTGCTTTGAAGGAGGTTGAGCGGCTCAGACGCATGATGATAGGCTCGCCCGAATACACCGTCGTCCGCACATACCTCGAATGGCTGACGGAGCTGCCATGGAGCGTCGAAACCGAGGACAACCTCGACATCGAAAGGGCACGCAGGATACTCGACGAGGACCACTTCGATCTTGAGAGGGTCAAGGACAGGATCCTCGAATTTCTTGCTGTCAGGAAGCTTAAAAGTGACACGAAAGGGCCAATTCTCTGCTTTGTTGGGCCTCCGGGGGTGGGCAAGACCTCTCTGGGCAGGTCGATCGCCCGCGCCATGGGCAGGAAGTTCGTTCGCATGTCGCTCGGCGGCGTCCGCGACGAGGCGGAGATCAGAGGCCATCGACGCACCTATGTAGGAGCCCTGCCCGGCCGAATTATTCAGGGCATCAAACAGGCAGGCACCAAAAACCCCGTGTTCATGCTTGACGAGATAGACAAGGTTGGCGCCGATTTCAGGGGCGACCCATCCGCTGCACTCCTTGAGGTGCTCGACCCCGAACAGAACAAGGAGTTTGTCGATCACTACCTCGATGTCCCGTTTGACCTATCAAAAGTGCTTTTCATCACAACGGCAAATGTGACGGCCACCATTCCAGCCCCTCTGTTAGACAGGATGGAGATCATCGAGCTGCCGGGATATGTGGACGAAGAAAAACTGCAGATAGCAAAGAATTACCTGATACCGCGCCAGAAAATCGAAAACGGACTTGAGAACTACGAGGTCGTCTTTCAGGAGAAAGCGCTTTTCAAAATCATTCGGGAATATACCCGTGAGGCAGGCGTGCGCAACCTCGAACGGAGAATTGGGAGCATCCTCCGCAAAATAGCCAAAGAAATCGCCATGGGCAAGCTGAAAAAGAAGCGCATCGTCATAACGCCGCGCAGGGTGGAGAAATATCTCGGCGCTCCTCAATATTACTCCGAAGTCGCTGCGAGGAAAGGCGAAGTTGGTGTCGTGACCGGACTTGCATGGACCCCAACAGGCGGTGACATCCTCTTCATCGAAGTGCTGAAGATGCCGGGAGGCAAGAACCTTATTTTGACCGGCCAGCTCGGCGATGTGATGAAGGAATCTGCGACTGCGGCACTCTCGCTCGTGCGCTCAAAAGCGGAAAAACTCGGAATTGACCCCAAATTCTACGAAAAATATGACATCCACATCCATGTCCCTGCCGGTGCGATTCCCAAAGACGGGCCATCGGCCGGCGTCGCGATATTCGTTGCGCTCGTCTCGCTCCTGACCGAAAAACCCGTTGACCCGGAACTTGCTATGACAGGCGAAATCACGCTCAGGGGCAAGGTGATACCTGTTGGAGGCATAAAAGAAAAGGTTATAGCGGCGAAACGGGCTGGCATAAAACGGGTTATTCTGCCTCAATGGAACAAAAAGGACCTCGTCGATGTGCCGGATTACATAAAAGAAAGCCTGAAATTCCACTTTATCGATAATGTGGACGAAGCGATCGAGATAGCGTTCGGTGAGGATAAGTGAGATAGCCATATCCCAAAATTTTGCAGGAGAGTTGAATGCATAGATACATACCGAGTTTTTTGTCCGTTGCGAGGCTCGTCCTTCTGCCTGTGGCCGTGTTCGAGCTCGTGAATTACCGGATATGGGGCGGGACAGTGACGATTGCCGTCATGCTTTTGACCGATTTGCTCGATGGCAACCTTGCACGGCGATGGAACTCAACATCGACAATCGGCGCCCTGCTCGATCATGGAGCCGACAAAATCATCGCGGTTACGCTGGCATGGGTGGCGTATCGATATTACGAACTGCCGCTGTGGGTCTTCTATTTCGTATTCGTGAGAGAGATTTTGATCGTGATAGGCGGAATTTATCTGTGGAGAGTTAGAGGCAGGACTCCTGGGTCAAACTTATGCGGGAAAGTGGCAGGGACATTCCTCCTTGCGGCGATATACGGCTACATCATAAACATACCTTACAAGGAGACCTTTTTAGCAATCGCGCTCGCTGGAACGATTATCGCCGCATTCAATTACCTGTTTATGGCAATCAGGTATGTGGAAACAACCAATCAGGAAATTACCTGAACTTCAAAGAGGGGATTTGCCATGTTCAGAAAAACAAAAATAGTGGCCACCGTCGGCCCGGCCATCAGAGAGCCCGGTAAAATGCGGGAGCTAATCAAGTTGGGCGTAAATGTCTTCCGCCTCAACATGTCGCACGGGGATCATCAGACACACGAAGAAAACATCAGGATGATACGGGAAGCGGAGGCGCAACTCGGCATCCCTGTGGCCATAATGGTCGATCTCTCCGGCCCCAAGATACGGGTTGGCAGAATCAAAAACGACAGCATGCCGATCAAAGAGGGGCAAACCGTGATCCTCACCATCGAGGAGATCGAGGGACACGACAACATCATCCCGATAAGCTACAAATTTTTGCCCGAAGATGTCGAACCCGGCGACAGAATATTGCTTGCAGACGGCGCAATCGAACTGGTGGTCGAGAAAGTCGAAGGCAAATTGATTTACTGCCGAAGCGTAAACGGCGGCGAACTGAAATCACACAAGGGCGTCAATGTGCCCACAAAACCGCTGAGCATCCCGTCTCTCACGGACAAGGACAAATTGGATGTCAAATTTGCCGTCGAACACAATGTGGACTGGGTGGCGCTGTCGTTCGTCAGGAAATCGAACGACATCAGGGAACTAAAATCGCTACTCAATGCGTTCCACAGCAACATCAAGGTCATCGCCAAAATTGAGAAGGCGGAGGCTGTCAGAAACATAGACGAAATCCTTGCGGAAACGGACGGAGTGATGGTCGCGCGGGGCGATTTAGGCGTTGAGATAGAGCTTGAAAAGGTGCCCATCGTGCAGAAGATGGTCATCCGAAAGGCATTGCATCTTGGAAAGCCCTCGATAGTCGCCACTCAGATGCTCCTTTCAATGGTGAACAATCCGAGACCGACGCGGGCGGAAGTCACCGATGTGGCAAACGCCGTATTCGAACACGCTGACGCCGTTATGCTTTCGGAAGAAACCGCAGTCGGGGAATACCCTGCCGAAGTGATCAAAACGATGGACAGGATACTGAGGTGCGCAGAGGAGGAATACTACAAGTCCAACAGCAATCTGGCCATCTCGAGGCCGGATAACGCCACGACAGCCGACGCAATAAGCCACGCCGCATGCATAATGGCCGGCGACCTTGAGGCTTCATGCATCGTGACACCGACCCACTCCGGCTTCACTGCAAGGATGGTGTCTCGTTTCAGGCCCAGACAGCCAATCGTGTCTCTGAGTCCTACCGACACCGTGGTGAGACAGCTATGCCTCGTCCACAATGTCTATCCCATGAAAATGGAAAGTGCTACATCAACGGATGAAATGTTCTCAATGGCATCGGAACTGCTTGCGGAAAGCGGCATGGTGAAGCCCGGCGACACGGTGATCATAACAGCAGGCGTGCCCATCAACATGCCGGGCACAACCAACCTGATAAAAGTTCAGAAAGTTTCCTGATTGCTTGCGGCTAACTTTTTTCGGCGTCCCTGTGCGATTTTACTCTGGAAAATCTGAGCTTCCACACGAGCCAGAACGCTTCCCAGACTATCTTTTTCGACATCTTGGATGCGCCTGCTCGCCGCTCAACGAAGATGATAGGTATCTCCTTGATTTTGAAGCCATGTTTCCACGCAAGGAAATTTATCTCGATCTGGAAGGCGTAACCGTCGGACTTGATGTTGTCGAGGTCTATCGTCTCGAGGACATCCCGCTTGATGCATTTGAAGCCGCCTGTTAGGTCCCTGATCGGCACTCCGGTGACCTTTCGAGCGTAGATATTGGCGAAATACGACAGGATCAGACGCTCAAGGGGCCAGTTAACAACGCTTATTCCGTTTGTGTATCTGGAGCCGATGACGAGGTCATACTCCTCGGCGGTCTTAAGCAGTCTTGGGATGTCGCCGGGGTCATGTGAGAAATCCGCATCCATCTGAACCACAGCGTCGTAATCGCGCTCAAGAGCCCATTTAAATCCCGTGACATAAGCCGTGCCAAGTCCGAGCTTGCCGGGACGATGTATCACATGGACTCTGTTATCTTCCTGCGCCATCTCATCCGCTATGATGCCTGTGCCATCCGGCGAATTATCATCGACAATCAAGACATTGACATCGTCTGCCGACTGGAAGATGGCACGCACAAGGTCCCTGATGTTTTCCCTTTCGTTATAAGTCGGAACAATGACGAGCGATTTCATAGGACGCTTAGAATAAACTGAAAAGGTGGATGATGCAACGGCCTGAGCTATGGGGTTGCTTAAGAAAGGGTTATGTGGAGGGTCAAAAATGGGGAAAATAAAAAAGCCCGGGCTGCGACCTACTTTCCCACGCCCTTGCGGGCGCAGTATCATCGGCCCTGGTGGGCTTAACTTCCGTGTTCGGAATGGAAACGGGTGTTACCCCACCGGCATGGCAGCCCGGGAAATAAATTTTCAACCGAGGCCTCCCGAAATGGGAGATGAATAAAAATGGGCAATGAACGAGGTAGATGGTTAAGCCGCTCGGCCTATTAGTACCACTCGGCTCAACCCATTGCTGGGCTTACACCTGCGGCCTATCAACCTCCTGGTCTAGGAGGGGCCTTAGCTCATCCAAAACGGACGAGCGGGAGACCTAATCTTGGGGCGCGCTTCCCGCTTAGATGCTTTCAGCGGTTATCGCCTGGGAGCGTAGCTACCCTGCTGTGCCGCTGGCGCGACAACAGGTACACTAGCGGCTCCCCCACCCCGGTCCTCTCGTACTAGGGGCAGCCCCCCTCAAGTCTCCTGCGCCCGCGGCGGATAGGGACCGACCTGTCTCACGACGGTCTAAACCCAGCTCGCGTAGCGCTTTAATGGGCGAACAGACCAACCCTTGGGACCTTGTCCAGCCCCAGGATGCGCTGAGCCGACATCGAGGTGCCGAACCGCGCCGTCGATGTGAACTCTCGGGCGCGACTAGCCTGTTATCCCCGGGGTACCTTTTATCCGCTGATCGACGGCCCTTCCACACGGAGCCGCCGGGTCACTAGGCCCGGCTTTCGCCTCTGTTCGGCCTGTCGGCCTCACAGTCAGGCCCCCTTCTGCCCTT
>JALVZN010000152.1 GCA_027037615.1 Caldifarciminota bacterium
GAGGAGCCAAAGGACTTCCCCGAAAACGAGGATTTCCCCCTGCCACAGGTGGATGTGAGCGATGAGCAGCGCCCCATAGCCGACATAATCAAGGATGCTATGGAGGCCGAATTGGAAGCCAAAAAGTTTTACCTGAAGATGGCTCCGATGTTCAAGGACGAAGAGACCCGAAAGATGATCGAAATCCTGGCTTCCATGGAGCAGAGCCATTACGAGCTCCTGAAGCAGGAGCTGGAGCACTTAAAAGAGATCGAGAATTACGAAAATATCTGGCCCATGACGCATGTTGGACCTTGACTTTCGATCAAATTTTTGACTTTATGCCGTAAACATAACCTCCTCTCAGGGATTCGACAGGTTGTGCGAACATAAATGCCTTTGGGTCAATGGAATAGACTATTTCCCTAAGCCTCGGCAGAGATTTTGCGGATATTACCACATTCAGGAGCGAGGCCATCCCTTCCTTACCGAATGCGGGCAACCTTGTGACACCGAAACCTGCGTTGCGAAGCGCCTCCTCGATCTCCTTCCATTTTTCCCTCGATAGGATGTTCACATTCAAAATGGGTCTGGACATCCTCTCTGAGATCGTGATGCCGACAAGGTTGCCTGTGGCAAATCCAAGGGCGTATGCCACCACATTGATGATGTTTCCGATGTTCTGGATGACCTTGCTGACGATCAGGATGAAGATGAATACCTCAAAAAAGCCGATAAGTGCAGCGAGGAACCTGTTCCGCTGAACGATCATCCTGACCCTTATGGTGCCCAGCGAGACATCAAGTATCCTGCTGAAGAATATGATGAAAGGCCACAGGATTGAGCCTGTCATTTTGACCTCCTTTTTGTCGCCCCACTTCACACTATCACATGTGTTTAGATTATAATTGTAACCATCATGGGAACTTTAATGATTTTAGCGATGATATCGGGCCTTTATGTGGGAGGCTATTACGAGGGAGAATTTGGATATTATGTGCATCAAATCCCATGGGGCAGACACAGATTTGAGTGGAAGATCTCGGGCAGTCCCATGAACAACACCGATGCCTACGGATCGCTTGTTACCGAGACGACGCAACAGGAAGGCCAGCTTTTCTACTTTCAAGGGCACCTGACGCTAAAAAAACAGTATTCACAGGTCACTATCTTCTCACGAGAGGACAGGTTTTATGTCCCAAGTCCCCTGTTGAAGCTTGTTAACAACGACAGGCTGAAGGACGATTCATGGGGCCCAAAAGCTTCCGGATTGAGGTTCGATTTCTGGGAAAAATACGGGCTCTATATCACAGGCATCATGAGCAAATACGGGACATGGGATGGCGAGGCCTACATTTTCAAAGGCTACAAGAAGTTTGGCACCAAAGGCGGACTTGGTTTCATCTACCTGAAAAAGGATTGGAGGGGCGACGCCACATCTTACAACGAGGTGAAGGGATTTGAGGGCAGCATCAAGATAAAGGGGCCTCTGAGGATGACCGTTGAGGCAGCTCAGAGCTTCCACCCCGAACATGAGGGCAAATGGTCGGATCGGATGGCTGTGGAGACGGAGCTTAGGAGTTTCCGTTTTTCCAACTTCATGCTTGCGACATCGTATTTCTATTACGGCAAAGACTTTATCGATGAGCTGTCAAACAGGTTCAACCCGCTGTTCGACCGTGAGTTCGGCAGGAAAGGCGTCTATTCCGAGCTAATCTATCTTGTGCCTCACAAGGCCATAAACCTGATTTACAGGAACCGCACATACAAAACCAACTACTGGCTCGGCATGCCGGAGACCACATCTCACTATGTCAGCCAGAACTACATCGAAACATACTGGGAATTCATAAACGGCTTTACTTTTAAAGCCTCTTACGAATACACGATGGAGAAGAAGGACAGGTGGAAACATCTATTTTTCGCGATAGGGGGCGAAAGCCGAAAGGCAGGCGGAAAAGTTCAGCTCAAGATAAAAGACATCGGTGTGAACACGCATGAGGTGAATGTGCCTTATTCCATAGGCCAGAGGTTAATCTTCGGTGTTGAGATTCGTTACAACATCACGGACAATTTCCAGTTTTACGGGAGGGGCGCCGTGGGCCATGCCATTTGCGGCTCATGGAGCTCGTTGTTCCTACAACTTGCTTACAGGGGATTTAAGAACTCTGAGATCTACCTTGAGTTTGGTGAGCCAGCCCACACGGCAGACGGCCTCGTTAACGATCCCGATGTTTCAGACACCAAAGAACGGCGGATAGAACGGAGAATCAAGATATTCTACAAATTCTGGTTCTAATGCCGCATGGGGAGGAGGATTTAGACTATCAAACAAAGGAGGTAAAGGCTATGAATCTGTTATTTGCCTTGCTATTTGTGACAGCAGAAATCAATTCTGTCCCTTATGGGGCGAAATTGGTCATCACAGGCCATACCTATTGGGTTGGAGCTGTCACATATTCATCAGATGGTAAGCTGATTGCCACAGGTGGTGGAGATGGAGAGATCTATGTGTGGGATGCCAGAACAGGGACATTTGTTAGAGCCTTACACAAACATTTGAGCAATGTAACCGACATCGAAGCTGTGCCAAACACCGACTATATTGTTAGCGTGGGAGAAGATGGTTATTGGGTCACATGGAACATCAAGACGGGACAGATCGTGTCACAATCGGATCTCGGGTCTCCCATAACGTCTTATGCCTTATCTCCTGACGAGAAGTTTTACGCCATAGGCTTTGAGGATGGCCGTGTTGTGCGTTACAACGGCGAGAATGGGGCCATCATAGACACCCTGTCTCTTGATGCAGCTATCACGGACATGTTGTTCCTTCCCGGAGACATGCTTGCAGTTGCCACAGATGGCGGTGTGGTCAGGCTCTACAAAAAGGACGGCACTTATCTTGAATCCAAACACGGGGACATCTCCATAAGCTCCATCGCCTATTCGCCCTCAAAGAAATTGCTTGTTGTCGGTGGAAGTGATGGGTTCCTCTATTTCCTCAATCCATCCAATTTCAAGGAAGCGATGAAGCCCATAGAGGCCCATGCCGGTGCAGTTACCGATCTGGAGTTCGCAAACGATTATCTTGTCTCATCGAGCTCGGATAGCACGGTCAAAGTCTGGGAGCTCGACAGACGGGCGCCGAAGCGCACATTTACCACATCCTACGGCGAGATTTACAGCATGACGACCTCACCTGATGGCCAGTTCATCGTGGCAGGCACCGACAACGGACAGATCATAATCTGGAATATACCGAACAACAAGCTCGTTACAGTTCACTCCCGTCAATACGGCGGATGGGTCACGGCTATGGCATTCACACCGGATGGCAAACACATACTTTCGACAGGTTTTGACGGTGTGGTTCACCTCTGGAATACGGATGACGGCTCTCTCCTCTGGAAGGAAGCTCTTGGTGAGATAGCGACCATATCGCCTGATGGCAAGTATTTTGTCGTTGGTGGCGGTCGGGATTCAGTTGTGGTTTATGACATCCAGAGCGGCGACATCGTGGCGCAAATCCCATCGATCGGCAACCTCGTGTTCTTCATAGAGTTTTCCCCTGACGGCAAATACATGGCGTTTGGAGGGATGCGCAGGCAGCTTATGATTTACGAAACCTCGAGCTGGAAGCCGGCCATAGACAAGAAGTTCGGCGATCCTATGGGTGTCAGGAGCTGCGAATTCGTGGGCGATAAGATAGCCATCGGCGGATTTGACGGGAAGATCTCCGTTTTCGAGATTGCAACTGGCAAGGAGCTCAGGAGCTGGAAGGCTCACGATAATGCCATCACATCGTTGATTTACAGGGACGGACAGCTTTATTCCACATCGAGGGACGGCACTTTCAAGATATGGGACTTCAACACGGGCAAACTCATAAGGGACATAAAGGCGTTTGAATGCAACATAACATCGATGGCGGTGATGCCGAACGGTTCAGCTGTGTTCACGGCAAGCCTTGGCGGCTCAATAAAGGTGTGGAATCCGGGCAACGGCAATCTTATCAAGGAAATATCGGGCTATCAGGATGGCATACCGTCGCTCGCCCTCACGCCTGACGGCAGGTATCTCGCAAGCGGCGGGATCGACGGCCAGATAATAATCTGGGAAGTGGACGCCATCCTCCCGAAATAAGGCCAAAAACGAGGGCTGTGGGATGAAGTCACTTTACATAACTGACATCAGAAACAAAAACGATGAGGAGATCGAGGAGATCTTCGTGGTCATAAGGTCTCAGATTAAGCCCACGAGGACAGGGCAGAAATACATTGACCTGCTCATAGGCGACTCGACCGGTGAGATGAAGGCGGTTGTTTTCGACGACATCGAACGGCTCGCTCAGATCCTGCAGCCCTCAAAAGTTATCCGTCTGAAAGCCCGGATCCAGCGGTTCGGCAAAGATAGAAACCTCAAGGTGATAGACGCATCCGTTGTGGCGGAGGACAAATACGAGCTCGCCGACATCGTGCCGATGACGGACAAGAACATCAACCAGATGTATGCCGAGCTGCTCAAATTCGTCCAGAAGGTGAGCAACAAACATCTGAAAAACCTGTTGCTTGCGTTTTTCGGGGACATAGAATTTGCCGAGAAGTTCAAGATGGCACCGGGCGCCAAGAAGATGCACCATGCCTATGTCGGCGGTCTGCTCGAACACACGCTTGAGGTCACGAGGTTCGCCTACGCTGCACGCGATGTCATTTCAGGCCTGAAAAAGGACATCCTGATAGCCGGCGGCCTGCTGCACGATATCGGCAAAGTGAGGGAATACACATGGTTTCCGAGGATCGACAGGACGGATGAAGGCAGGCTTATGGGCCACATCGCCATCGGATACGAGATGGCGAAAAACAAGATTTCGAGCATGAAGTCGTTTCCAAACGACCTCGCAATGCACATCCTGCACATAATCCTTTCGCATCACGGACAGCAGGAATGGGGTTCGCCGATCGTGCCCATGACGCCCGAAAGCATGATAATCCATTTTGCGGACAACATGAGCGCCAAGTTGTGGATGTTCCAGCATGTGGATGTATCGTCCGAAAATGCGAGATGGAGCGACTACCACAGAGGACTTTCGCGTTATGTGTTTCTTGGTGGAGAAGAAGAGGAAGAACCTGAAGGAGGGGACTTTCTATTTTGAAAAAACTGGTCATAGGGCTCACAATTGCGTTCTTCGCGTCATGCACCCGTGTGTTTCAGATCCCGCAGTATCCCCGTCCGCAACTTCTTGAGGGCAAATTTACCTACAACATCTATTTCCATGGCAAATTTCGAGGAAAGGCCACCTTTGAGGTCATCAGACGGGACGATGGCTATGTGTTCTCACAGACATCCGCATCGCCCCTACTGAAAGACTCCATCTATCTCGAAACAAATCAATGGCTTGTGCCTGATAGGGCTTTCAGGAGCACTATGTTTACGAATAACCGCGGTATTATGCTCATCGAGGTCTCATATTTTCAGGATAGCGTCAAAATCACTCGCAGAAGGGGCAAAAAGTCCTCAAACAGGACTTTGCATTTCAAAGGGCGTGTTTTCGACTACGCCGAACTCCCTTATCTGTTGCCGTATCTTTACCCGAGAAATGCGTTTTTCCTTATCCCGGAGGACGGGAAGATAATCGATGTCAAAATAGACAGGTTCACAGATAAAGATGGGGCAATTTCGATAGATGTAACATCCAACAAAGGACACATTGAGTTCAACTATGTCCGCAAAAACGGTCAAATAGTTTTGAAATCAATCTATAACGCCGACACCAAAACGCTTTTTAACCTCGATAAAAACACAATGTGGAGGTAAAAATTATGAATGTGCTTATTTTGATCTCAGTCATTGTCATGTCGGGTTTTCAAAAGGATTCGCCGCTTCGTGAGGTGAGCAGATGGGGTTTTGGGCCCGTCCTGACCGTTGCTTACTCTCACGACACCGTTTTGGTCGGTTCAGGCGCTGGCATTTTTGTACTTCTGGATAAGGGCGACGACTACGAGCTTCTCAATCAAATTACCCTCGCCAATGATGTGATCGACATAAAAGTCCATAAAGGCATTGTCTATGTCGCGGAAGAGGACAATGGGGTTGAGTGCTTCAAACTGAGAGACGGCAAGTTAAATCCGGAATGCCATCTCAAAACGGATGGAAAGGCCTACCGGCTATCGTTCAGTGGCGAACTGTTGCTTGTGGCGATGCGCGAAGGTGGACTTGCAATTTACAAAAAGGGTCCGTTCGGGTTTTCGCTAAAATCGACGCTCCTGAAAGGCTATGAAGTCACCTCAGCCGTGATGGTCAAGGGGCTCGTTATCGTAGGTGCTGGTGATTCTGGCATATTTGTGTTTAACTACGGCGACACCATACCGGTCTACTCTTATAATAAGTTAAGCGATTCGGTCGAGGACATAGACCTCATAAACGATTCGATCATTGCTATCACCCTCTGGGATGGTATTGTCAAATTCATGAGGATCAAACGCAGGATTCGAAAGTTAGTCGAGATGGGAGATGCATCCTACCCCTACCTATCTTATCACCTTGTCGATGCCGAGAAAATAGACGACTCCACTCTGATGGCTGGAGGTTACCGCAGCGACATGTGGGGCGGCGTCGTTCTGAAGATTGATATTTCAAATATTGGGGCTTACGAGACCCCGAAGATTCATGAGTATTCGTCTGCATTCATTCAGGCTGTGAAAAATCGGGGAAATTCGGTGATATACCTCGCTTGCGATTACGGAGG
>JALVZN010000153.1 GCA_027037615.1 Caldifarciminota bacterium
GAGCAGTCGCGACCCTGAATTGCATTATCTGGTTGGTGTGTGCTATGAACATCTTGGAGATTACAGAAAAGCGCTTGAGGCATACGAAAATGCGTATCTCATAGATGTGGATTTCCGCGATGTGGCTAAGCGGATAAAATCGCTTTCACTCATAGAAAGGAGATGAGACATGCCGTCTCTGGCAGAAGTCCTTATAGATAAGGGGATTTTTACGAAAGAGCAGTTGACCGAAACCCTTAAGGCATTTCGAGGATCAGGTAAGTCATTTGAAGAGATACTCGTTGAGTCGGGACTCATGGACGACAGGAGGTTGGTTGAGCTCATACTTGCAGTTACGCCTTACAGATATGTGGATCTCAAGAGTCTGGAGATAGATCGCTCCGCCATTAAGCTGATACCTGTGGATATTGCAGAAAGGTTTCTGGTTTTCCCGATAGCGAAGTCTGGAGATTACCTCTCGTTAGCCATGGCAAATCCCATCGGCAAAGAGGCTTATGATGTTGTGACAAGGCTTTCTAACTTGAAAATCATCCCGTTTGTTGCGAGCATAAGCGATATAAAGTGGGCCGTTGAGCGTTATTACCGCGGAAAAGAAGATGTTGAAAATGAGGTTGAGCCTGTCCTCGAGGGGCTTATCATCCATGAGGGCAACAAATTCGCGGTCTCAGTTGCCCGTGATGTGTTAAACCAGAAGAAAAAAGGCATCATCATATTCTATGGGCCTGAAGGCGTTGGCAAAACATCGCTTTTGAGGGCGGTTTACGGCGCACTCGAAAGGTCAGACATGAAAGGCAGGTTTTACAATCCGACCACATTCAAAGCTTCATACAACGATGCAAAAGTTGATGGAACTCTCAGACTTTTCTTGAGCGAGTTAAGCATTGTTGATATTTTGCTTTTTGATGACATCGATGGCCTTTACGGCGAGAAGGAGGTCTGTCAATCCGTAGGTTATGCCGTTGAAGAGCTTGTTGATAGCGGCAGAAGCGTGTTTTTGACGCTTTCCGGAGGACTTGAGAGCATTCAGATGGCCGGAAACATAAAGCTAAGACACTTGATGGAGGGCGGCCTTTTGGTGCCGATAACCCCTCCTGACAGGAATGTGATGCTGAAGATACTCGTTAAAATATCAAAGGAAGAAAATGTGAATATTTCGGATGAGGTTTTAAAATTTATAGTCGATAAAGCGGGCTCCAATCTGAGACGGCTGAAAGGAGCCATTGTGCAGCTGAAATCTCTTGAGGAATACGCCGGAAAAAGGATACCTGATGAAGTTGCTAAAAGCATAGTGAGGAGGTATTTAACCTGATATGCTTGGTCTATCGCTAAAGAGAAGGAAGAAAAATAAGGCAGGAGTTGGGCTCGATCTGGGCAGCAGATTTATAAAACTTGCTGTCCTTGAGAAACGGGGGTCCAGCTTTGAGTTAAAGAAATATGCCATCGAGGAGATACCTGCTGAGAGCATAGTCGGCAAGGAAATCATGGACAGGCAGGCGGTTGTGGAAACGCTTGCGTCCCTCGTCGAGCAGCATGGCCTTGAAGGCGAATTTGTCACTTTCAACATGGCTGGCAAAGGCGTGATGCTGCGCAGGATTACGGTGCCAAAACAGGATCCGAAAGCGCTCGCTGAATCCATCGAGAGGTATTTGACCGAAAACATACCGTTCGACCTCGCTGATGTGATATGGGATTACAAAATTCTACCATCAACTGGAACCGAGGAGGAAATGGACCTGCTGCTTGCCGCTGTCAGAAACGACACGGTTTACTCCATGATCGACATCGTCAAAGAAGCGGGACTTCAGATAGGCGGTATCGACCTCGATCCCATTGCCATAGAGCACACTATGGCGATAAACGAGTATCTCAATGGCGAAGGCGACATATTCGTTTTTCACATAGGTTATGAGAATACCGAGGTAATCCTTTTCCGCGATGGCCTATTTTACGCTTACCGCGATATCCCGATTGCGACAAAGATTTACACAGAGGCGATTATGAGGTATCTCGACCTCACATTTGAGCGCGCGATCCCTGTTCTCATTGGAACTGAGATCGAAGGGGCTGAGTATGAGGAAGCGATGGGTGTGGTGCGGTCTATCAACGAAAGACTTGTCGATCAAATAGATAGGTTGTTCCCAACATTGATCTCGCCGGATGAACTTGAGAAGCCGCGCGCCATATACCTGACCGGTGGAGGTGCATGGATAATCGGGCTCAGGGATTTCTTGCAGGATCACTACCAGCTTGCTGTTGACATAGTTGATCCGCTTCTGCAATTGTCCTACGATACCGAGCTTTTCGGTGAGGAAGACACGCAGCATATCTCTCCGATACTCACGGTGGCGATCGGCCTTGCGCTCAAACAGCTTGGTAATGCCACCATCGACCTCGCTCTGTCTCCCGTAGAGGAGAGGAGGGCCGAGGAAAAGAAGAAAATAAAGATAGGCCTTGAGCCGGTTGTAGGTGTTTTGAGTGCAGCCGGTCTGGCGGCTTACATCGGCCTGACTTACATGGGACAGGTGTCCAGAATTAAAGAGTTGAATCGGGAAATCGCTGAGACAAGGGGCAAAATTCAAGCTCTTAAGCAGAAAGTTGATGAATTGCAGCAATATGAGGAAAAGAAGAAAGAGGTTGAGGCCAAGCTTGCGGTGATCGAGGAGGTTGCAAAAGGCAGATTTTTCCAGGTAAGGATAATGGATGAACTCAATCGGGTCATGCCGGACGGCGTGTGGATTACGGAGCTTTCTGAATCTGGCGGCGGGCCCGATCAAGTTACCATAACGCTCAAGGGAGGAGCGGTGCAGCCATTTGATGTCACAGAGTTTATGAGAAGCCTCGAGGATTCCCCAATTTTCAGCAATGTTGAGCTTGTCTCAGTGGAACAAACGCACACGGAAACAGAAGTCTATACATCTTTTCAATTGAAGTTCACAGCTTCTAACATAGGGAAATAGGGGGGTAAACCATGAAAATTAAAGCGTTTGGTTCGTTGATATTAGCTATTTTTCTCGGAACAATCATCTTCGCAACATCTTGTAATATGATGGATTACAGGGCTACCGTGTATGGTTATGTGCTCTCGGATCCGGATTACAGGGACCCGGTGTCAGGGGTAATCGTTATCCTCAGGGTTACAAGTGCAGACGATGTGCCTGACTACAACACAGTTACCGACGATAACGGCTATTACTCGATAAACTTTGAGGTGGGCTTTAAGAACGAAAGCGGACATTTCATCCCGAACGAAGTCGTAAATGTAATGCTGACATTCCAGTATGGCGGCTCCACATACAGTTTGACCGATTTCAGGGTCTCGGCTGGCAGCATGGTGATGGCACCTGTCGTTTACCTGTCTCAGTTTGGTAGTGGAGGCGGCGGAGGAGGTAAATGACATGGCACTCGATCTGAAGAGCCTCAAACTACCGTCCAATCTCCCGATAAACACGAAATTCCTGCTTGTTCTGATAATTAGCGTCAGTGCAATAATTTATGTTTACCTAAAGTATTCCTATAATCCGAAGAAGCAGAAGATAGAGGAGCTGCAGCAGAAACTTATCGATCTCAAAAACGATTATGCAGGCCTTCAGGTGCAGGTTCAAAACCTGCAGGAGACAAAAAGGAAGCTCGATTCTCTGAAAGTCATCTGGAGCCGAATCCAGGTCCTGTTGCCGGATAAGAAGGACATCCCGGGGTGGTTTGACGACATAGTTGCGGCTTCCCGCAGTGCCGGCATCGATGTCATGCAGTTCAAACCCGCCTCTCCGAAACAGACCGACAAATACACGGAATATCCTTTTGATGTGACTTTTCGCGGCACATATCACAGTTTTGGCGCTTATCTTGCAGCAATAGCCAACCATCCTCGAATAACAAGGGTTAGCGATGTGAAACTGTCATCCATGGACAGGCAGGAAGGCGAACCGTGGACGCTTCAAGGGTCGATGACGATCTCAACATTTGTATTCAATCCCGGTTTTCTTGAAAAGCAGCAGCAACAGCAGCAGAAGGAAAAGGCCGGTAGTGGCCAGAAGAAGCGATAGGGAGGTGGGTGCATGACAGGATTGCTTGTAATGTTTCTCGTTTCTGCGAGCATAAAAGAAATTAGAACTCAGCAGGTTGGAAAAGAGGCCGTCGAGATTTCGATTGTGGCGGATGCGCCGATCGACAACTTCGACCATGTGCTTTTGATGCGCCCATCACTCCGCATAGTCATAAGCATACCCGGACTGAGTTACGACCTGCCATCCGACACGGTGAATGTGGGCAAAGGCCCGGTTGACAAAGTGGTCGGATTTATCAAGTCGAGGCGTCCCCTCGAATCCAGAATCGTAATATACCTCAGAAAAAGCGTCCAATACAGGGCTACATTGAGCGCCGATAAGAGTGAATTGATTTTGCTTATCGGTGAGGTGGATACAACCTCCATCTCGACCGAGGGCCTGCTCTATTACCCCAGAAGGGCGCCTTTCCTTTACTCTGCTCGATATAAAAGGGATCCGTTCTCCATGCCAAGCCTTAAATCGATAAGCGATACCCTTCTTGAGGTTAACGGAGCAAAACTTGTGGGTGTCCTTGAGACGCCTACGGGCAGAGTGGCCGTTGTAAGGGCTTATAACGGAAGGGGGTTCGTCCTTCATGAACACGATATCGTGAAAAACGGCATCGTGAGTGAGATAGGCAAGGATTATGTCATTTTTACGATAAGCGATTATGGTTTTACAAGGACGGTAGTCCTCAGACTTAAGGAGGAGGAATAACTATGAGAAACAAAATAATTTACATTTTGTTAATGGTCTTTCTATTGGCGGGCAATTTGGCCTCGCAGAACGCCGGGCGCGTGAGCGTGGACTTCCAGAATGCCGACATTTCGCTCGTGCTTAAGACATTTTCTGACATAAGCGGCAAAAACATCGTGGCTACCAAGAATGTGAAGGCGAAAGTGACAGTTACGCTCAAAAATCTACCATGGCAGCAGGCGTTTCAGACGATACTCGATATGTATGGCCTCACCTACATCGAGGACAACGGAATCATAAAGGTCATGACCGTGGAGGAATCCAAGCGATTTCGGGAGACGAGGCAGCCTCAGACCCATATTTTCCAAATCAAATATGCGAAAGCCGATGAGTTGCAAAGTGTTGTTTCTCCTCTGCTTTCATCGAACGGCAAGATTGTTGTGGACAAGCGCACAAATTCGCTCGTTATCACGGATGTGCCCAGCGCGATAAGGGAGATAGATTCTCTGATACAGCAGCTCGACACGCCTACGCCTCAGGTCCTAATTCAGGCCAGGGTTGTGGAGATAAACCACAGCGTCGCAAAGGCACTTGGAATAGACTGGTCCGCCGTCCACCCTGATAACCCGGCAACCGGCCTCCCATTCACTGTCAAAGTTCCACTTGGGACAGCAGCGACAGGTAGTATGCGATTTGGTAAGTTTGTGGCCGGCATGAGCATAGATGCGACCATCGACATGCTTGAGAGTGAGAGTAAAGCAAATGTGCTGTCACAGCCCAGCATAATCGTTGCGGATAACCAGCAGGCGGAAATACTTTCCGGTAAACAGATACCGATCATAACGAGGGATATGGCTGGCAATCAGATTATTCAGTTTTACAATGTTGCACTCAGGTTAACTGTAACGCCTCACATAAGTCCTGACAGCACGATAACGCTCGAACTCAACCCTGAGGTCAGCGATATAGCCGGTGAGGCACCGGGCGGAGCAGGCGTAATGATATCTACTCAGCAAGCGAAGACCCAGCTGACCGTTAAAAATGGCGAAACGGTCGTCATCGGTGGAATTATGAGGTCGCATAAGAAAGAGGGGGAGTCGAGGGTTCCTTTCTTTTCCCGCATTCCGTTGATCGGGACGCTATTTAAATCCAGAAGAGAAGATACTGAAAAATCAGAACTTATGATCTTCGTTACCCCAAGGATCATTTCCTATGCAGGAGTTAGTTCCTCTGAATGATGGGGCCCCAATAAAATAAGGGAGGATAGGATATGAAGAAGATTTTGTCGATTTTTATATTGGTGATGGCGGTATCCAGTGCTGCTGCGTCTCCGGTTTACATCTCGAATGTCGAAGTGGAGCCCAATCCATTCAGTCCTAACGGTGATGGGAGGGCGGATACAACTACCTTTTCTTTTATACTCAGCGGCTATGTGGATACAGTCTATCTGAGGATATTCCGCGATTCGCTTAATTCAAGCACAGGGCTAAGGGATACCGTGATCGACTCGATCGTCGCCGTCCTCACGCCCGGTATTCAAGGCGCAAATATGATGGCGTGGACGGATGTCGAGACAGATCCTTCAATATTGCCGGACGGGCCATATCACTACTTCATTTACGGGAGCGACACGACGGATACGGCCACCGGTATCGTCTATATAGACAGGCAGCCACCTACGATTTACAATGTCTCGGTGACGCCTAACCCGTTCAGCCCCAACAGAGACGGTATTAACGACTATGCTCACATTGCGTTTTCGATTACAGGTAGCTACCGCCCGGAGGACAGCCTGTTTTTCCGCAAGCCACCTCTCGGCATCGGTTATCTTCAGTTGTGGTATCAGGACGGTGCAGGTCATGGCGTGTTTGTTGCCAACGCAAAGGTAGATTCGGCTGATGGACATGTCGATAACATCATAGAATTCCCCTATCCGG